>NZ_LFZV01000001.1:3766649-3851649 GCF_001183965.1 Bacillus sp. FJAT-27916 | reverse complement strand
ACCGAAGCTGCGGATGCATACCGTATGGTATGCGTGGTAGGAGAGCGTTCTAAGGGCTGTGAAGCATGACCGGAAGGACATGTGGAGCGCTGAGAAGTGAGAATGCCGGTATGAGTAGCGAAAGAAGGGTGAGAATCCCTTCCACCGAATGCCTAAGGTTTCCTGCGGAAGGCTCGTCCGCTCAGGGTTAGTCAGGACCTAAGCCGAGGCCGAAAGGCGTAGGCGATGGACAACAGGTTGATATTCCTGTACCACCTCTCTTCCATTTGAGTGATGGGGGGACGCAGTAGGCTAGGGTAAGCGCGCTGTTGGATATGCGCGTCCAAGCAGTTAGGCCGATGAGTAGGCAAATCCACTCATCACACAAGGCTGAGCTGTGATGGCGAGGGAACTAGAGTACCGAAGTTCCTGATTCCACACTGCCAAGAAAAGCCTCTAGCGAGGAAGAAGGTGCCTGTACCGCAAACCGACACAGGTAGGCGAGGAGAGAATCCTAAGGTGATCGAGAGAACTCTCGTTAAGGAACTCGGCAAAATGACCCCGTAACTTCGGGAGAAGGGGTGCTCACCAGGGTGTCAAAGCCCAGGTGAGCCGCAGTGAAAAGGCCCAGGCGACTGTTTAGCAAAAACACAGGTCTCTGCGAAGCCGCAAGGCGAAGTATAGGGGCTGACGCCTGCCCGGTGCTGGAAGGTTAAGAGGAGCGCTTAGCATTAGCGAAGGTGCGAATTGAAGCCCCAGTAAACGGCGGCCGTAACTATAACGGTCCTAAGGTAGCGAAATTCCTTGTCGGGTAAGTTCCGACCCGCACGAAAGGCGTAACGATCTGGGCACTGTCTCAACGAGAGACTCGGTGAAATTATAGTACCTGTGAAGATGCAGGTTACCCGCGACAGGACGGAAAGACCCCGTGGAGCTTTACTGCAGCCTGATACTGAATTTTGGTACAGCTTGTACAGGATAGGTAGGAGCCTTTGAAGCCGGAGCGCCAGCTTCGGTGGAGGCGTCGGTGGGATACTACCCCCGCTGTATTGAACTTCTAACCCGCACCCCTGAACCGGGGTGGGAGACAGTGTCAGGTGGGCAGTTTGACTGGGGCGGTCGCCTCCTAAAGAGTAACGGAGGCGCCCAAAGGTTCCCTCAGAATGGTTGGAAATCATTCGCAGAGTGTAAAGGCACAAGGGAGCTTGACTGCGAGACCTACAAGTCGAGCAGGGACGAAAGTCGGGCTTAGTGATCCGGTGGTTCCGCGTGGAAGGGCCATCGCTCAACGGATAAAAGCTACCCCGGGGATAACAGGCTTATCTCCCCCAAGAGTCCACATCGACGGGGAGGTTTGGCACCTCGATGTCGGCTCATCGCACCCTGGGGCTGTAGTCGGTCCCAAGGGTTGGGCTGTTCGCCCATTAAAGCGGTACGCGAGCTGGGTTCAGAACGTCGTGAGACAGTTCGGTCCCTATCCGTCGTGGGCGCAGGAAATTTGAGAGGAGCTGTCCTTAGTACGAGAGGACCGGGATGGACGCACCGCTGGTGTACCAGTTGTTCCGCCAGGAGCATAGCTGGGTAGCTACGTGCGGACGGGATAAGTGCGGAAAGCATCTAAGCATGAAGCCCCCCTCGAGATGAGATTTCCCATAGCGCAAGCTAGTAAGAACCCTGAAAGATGAGCAGGTAGATAGGTCCGAGGTGGAAGTGTGGCGACACATGGAGCTGACGGATACTAATCGTTCGAGGACTTAACCAAGAACAAAACGCATAGGCCAAACAAACATTATCCAGTTTTGAAAGAATGATTTGACATTCTTCATATAGTCCGGTAACGATGGCGAAGAGGCCACACCCGTTCCCATTCCGAACACGGAAGTTAAGCTCTTCAGCGCCGATGGTAGTTGGGGCTCACGCCCCTGTGAGAGTAGGACGTTGCCGGGCAAGTGAAACCAGTTCAGTAGTGAACTGGTTTTTTTGTGCTTTCATCTCGAAAGAGATTGTATCTATTAAAAGTGTAAAGGAAGCTCACCTGACTGACAGCAGGCATCTCCGATTGGGGAGAAGCAAGGAGGTCAAGGAGGAAAGTGAGGGAAGCACGGAATGTACGATGTACATGAGTACTGAGCGAGCGCGGCCGACGCCGAAATCCGCCGCTTATCGCCGGTCGGGTTCCGAACACGGAAATTAAGCTCGCGCGCCGATGGTAGTTGGGGCCGCGCGTCCCCTGTGAGAGTAGGACGTTGCCGGGCAAGTGGAAACCAGTTCAGTAGTGAGCTGGTTTTTTTGTGTTTTCAGGGCATCATGAAGATGCAAGAGAAATGAAAATGGCTTAACAGAGGGGTAGTTTTCAAAGATTTTGAGGAGAAAAAGCAAAATATATCCTAAAAAACTACGTTAGCTAGTCATTTTTGATGGGGAGGAGATAGATGGGCTTTATTTATTACCTACCAATCCGTGATTTTAAGATTTAAGGGCGAATTCCTTCTATTTAAGGGCGAAAACACCTCATTTAAGGGCGAACGGGTATTTTTAAGGGCGAACAACTAAGGTTATGGGCTAAATCCGAGGTCTATGGGCGATAAATCTCAGGTAAGGGCGAGAACTGCCTGCCGAGCAGATACCCACTTAGGACCAAGCCTGTGATAACTCCAGCCTAGCTAATTCAAGCTAACCTACGAAGGAATCCGAGTTTACTAGAATCCCTTCTGCTTCTCCATATAATTCCGTCCTCCTGCCTATAAAGGTAAATTGGCTTTACGCACAAAAATAAGGTACACTTTAATAATAAAATATTAAAGCATGGTGAATGACTGTGACGGAGTATCAATTATTATGTAAGAACGAACAGGAGACGAGGCAGCTTGCTGAGGAGATTGGCAGACGTCTTGTTCCGGGTTCAGTAGTGGCGCTTGAGGGTGACCTTGGTGCTGGCAAGACAACCTTTACAAAGGGAATCGCTAAGAGTCTAGGCGTGACACGGACAGTGAATAGTCCAACGTTTACGATCATGAAACAATACAAAGGAAATATGCCGCTTTATCATATGGATGTATATAGAATTGAGAATGAGGATGAGGACTTCGGCTTTGAGGAGTTCTTCGAAGGCGATGGGGTGACCATTGTGGAATGGGCTCATTTAATTAAGACACAATTGCCGGATGAGCTGCTGACCTTGTATTTATATCATGAAGGGGATGAGCAGCGCAGGATCAAGGCTGTACCCCAAGGTGAATTTTATGAAAAGTTGTGTGAGGAGATTTTTTAAATGAATGTATTAGCCATTGATACATCGACGAATGTTCTTGGAGTGGCTGTTGCTAATGAGCAAGGAATTATCGGTGAGCAAATAACTTATACAAAGAGAAATCATTCTGTACGGGCGATGCCCACTGTGGAAGCACTGCTTAAAGAGTGCGGGATGAAGCCTGCTGACCTTAACAGGATTGTCGTCGCTAAGGGGCCTGGTTCCTATACAGGTGTGCGTATTGGCGTGACGATTGCGAAGTCACTAGCCTGGAGTCTGGGTATAGAGCTCGTCGGTATTTCAAGCCTTGAGGCGCTTGCGCTGAATGGGCGTTATTTTAACGGTTATGTGTGCCCAGTATTTGATGCACGACGAGGCCAGCTGTACACGGCGCTTTTTAAAGCGGAGAATGGGAAGATTACACGGATACAGGATGACCAAAATGTACTTGCGAAGGACTTCGCGGATGGATTGAGGAGACTAGATGCACCGGTTCTCTTTGTTGGAAGTGATGCCTCCATTCATGAGGAAACGTTCAAGGAGGCATTGGGAGACAGGGCGTTGCTTGCACCAGAGCCGCTTCATCATGCTCGCGCAGGTGAGCTTGCGATGCTGGGAATGCAAAGACCGGCAGAAGAGATTCATTCATTTGTACCGAATTATGTGCGTTTAGCGGAAGCAGAGGCGAAATGGTTAGAAGCTCAAGAGAAACAGAGGGAAGAATGATGACCAATCATACAGTGATGTTTCGGGCAATGACACTTGAGGATTTAGATGATGTGATGGAGGTTGAGCATGCCTCCTTTACTCTGCCATGGAGCAGGGAAGCCTTTTATAACGAGCTGGTGAACAACCAGTATGCCGTCTATCTTGTTGTGGAGGACAGAGGCCGTGTCATTGGTTATGGCGGACAATGGGTTATCCTAGATGAGGGGCATATCACGAATATCGCGCTTCTTCCTGCCTATCGCGGCTACGGCCTTGGCGAGGAGCTGATGATTCGTATGATGGGAACGGCGAAAAGCATGGGCGTTAAGCGAATGACCCTTGAAGTAAGGGTAACGAATCATGGTGCACAGAAATTATATCGAAAAATGGGATTTCAAGAAGGCGGTATCCGAAAGAATTATTACACAGATAATATGGAGGATGCCTTAGTAATGTGGGTGGAATTATGGTAAAAAAGGATCAATTAATTTTAGCAATAGAAACAAGCTGTGATGAAACAGCAGCTGCAGTGATTAAGAATGGCCGGGAAATCCTTTCTAACGTGGTTGCCTCTCAAATTGAGAGTCATAAGCGCTTTGGCGGCGTCGTCCCGGAGATTGCCTCCAGACATCATGTGGAGGCTATTACGGTCGTCGTGGAGGAAGCCTTAGAGCAGGCAGGCATCACGTGGGATGAGATTGATGCAATTGCTGTGACAGAGGGACCAGGTCTGGTAGGTGCCCTCTTAATTGGCGTGAATGCAGCTAAGGCGATGGCATTTGCTCACGGCAAGCCGCTCGTGAATGTTCATCATATTGCCGGTCATATTTATGCGAATCGAATCTTGACAGAATTCCAATTCCCGCTGCTCTCTCTCGTCGTTTCAGGGGGACATACAGAGCTTGTGCTAATGAGGGAGCATGGTTCCTTTGAAGTGATAGGGGAAACACGTGATGATGCTGCGGGAGAGGCATATGATAAGGTGGCGCGCACGTTGAAGCTTCCATATCCGGGTGGTCCTCATATTGATCGCCTGGCCCATGAAGGGGAGCCGACGGTGAAATTACCGAGAGCATGGCTTGAAGAGGATTCCTATGATTTCAGCTTCAGCGGCCTGAAGTCTGCTGTCATCAATACACTTCATAATGCCTCCCAAAAGGGAGAAACCATTGCGCCTGAGGATCTCGCTTGCAGCTTCCAGGAGAGTGTGATTGATGTTCTTGTGACCAAGACATTGAAGGCAGCAGAGCAATACGGTGTGAAGCAAGTATTACTTGCCGGCGGAGTAGCCGCCAACAAAGGATTGAGAGCAAGACTCGAAGAAGCCTTTGAAGGCAAGAAGGAGATTGAATTAATCATCCCGCCATTATATTTATGTACAGATAATGCGGTCATGATTGGGGCAGCCGGAAGCATTGCCTATGAGCAAGGCAGACGTGCTGGTATGGATTTAAATGCAAATCCAGGGTTAGATTTAGAATAATACACAAAAGAAGAGCCGCTGCTAAATCAGCGGCTCTTTCTTTATCCCCAAGTATTAGTGGTCAAAAAATGCAGAAAGTTCTAAAATGATTGTGGATAACTATGGGTTATGCACATTTTCTGTGGATAATACTTTCGATATCTGTGGATAATGTGGAAAAATAGGTTGAATACCTGATATAGTTATGAACTGTCTGTGGGTAAATATGTTGATAAAAAACGGGCCATGGACAGGCCCGTTTTAGGAGTCTTGGAGAATGGTCCATTCCTCCATTAATTCTTCCATGGTTGTTTCCGTCGTTGTGAGCTGTCCTTGGATTTCTAATGTTTTTTCGTGATCCTGATAAACCTCAGGGTCACAAAGCTGCTCATTATATTCAGCGATTTTTTCCTCGAGTGTTTCGATTGCTGCTTCAATTTCTTCAATGCGGCGCTGCCGCTTTCGGTTTTGCTTTTTTAATTCTTTATCCTCTTGATAGGAGGACTTTTCCACAGTCTGTTGATTGGCTTGCACCGCAGGTTTATTCTCAAGCTCTGCCAGTTCAGCAAGCTCCCGCTTTTTCTCGACGTAATAGTCGTAATCCCCAAGATATTCAACCGTGCCAGCTGGCCCCATCTCAATGACTTTGTCAGCAATTCGGTTGATGAAGTAGCGGTCATGGGAAACGAATAAAAGGGTGCCGGGATAGTCGACAAGAGCATTTTCTAAGACGAGCTTGCTGTCGAGGTCCAAATGGTTTGTCGGCTCATCGAGGATAAGCAGATTGGCCTTTTGCATCATCAGTTTTGAGAGGGCAAGCCTTGCCTTCTCACCGCCGCTCAGGGTGGAGACGGTCTTCATTACATCATCGCCGCTGAAGAGGAAGTTGCCGAGGATGGAGCGAATATCCTTTTCTTGGCTCATCGGGTAGTCATCCCACAGCTCATTGAGCACAGTCTTATTGGATGAAAGATTCGCCTGTTCCTGGTCATAGTAGCCGACCGTGACATTAGCGCCGAATTGGAACTCGCCGCTGATGGCAGGGAGCTTGTCCGTGATGGTCTTAAGAAGGGTTGATTTTCCGATTCCATTCGGACCGATGAGGGCAATGCTTTCACCGCGTGTGATGCGGAAATTAATCGATTTAGCTACAGGCTCTTCATAGCCAATAGCGATATCGTTTGCCTGTAATACCTCGTTTCCGCTTTGCTTCTCTATTTGGAAGGAGAAGTTAGCAGACTTTTCGTCACCTTGAGGGCGGTCAAGCAATTCCATGCGCTCAAGCTGCTTCTGACGGCTCTGTGCCCTCTTGGTTGTGGACGCACGTGCGATATTTCGCTGCACGAAATCCCTTAGCTTGGCAATCTCATCCTGCTGCTTTTCAAACAGCTTCTGGTTGCGCTCATATTCCTCTGCTTTTTGGACAAGGTATTTGCTATAATTGCCTGTATATTTATTGATGGACGTACGTGAAAGCTCCATGACCTGATTGACGACCTTATCGAGGAAGTAGCGATCATGGGAGACAATTAAGATAGCGCCAGGATAGGATTGCAAATATCCCTCAAGCCAGGATAGCGTATCGATATCAAGATGGTTTGTCGGCTCATCGAGAATCAATAAATCAGGCTTCGTCAGCAATAGTTTTCCAAGGGCAAGCCGTGTCTTCTGTCCGCCGCTCAATGAGCTGACAGGTGTAGCATAATCGTAATCGGCAAAATTAAGACCATGCAGGACGGAGCGAATATCATTTTCCATCTGATAGCCTCCGGCATTCTTGAATTGCTCCTGCAAATGATCATAATCCTTCAATATTCGCTCATAACGGGTGCTGTCATGATAGATTTCAGGGTCAGACATGGATTTCTCCAAGGCGCGCAAGTCTTCCTCCTGCTTTTGCAGATTGGCGAACACCGTCAGCATCTCATCCCAGATGGATAGGTCAGAATTCAAGCCTGTATGCTGGGCAAGATAGCCGATTGTAGTTCCCTTTGGCATGAAGATATTGCCGCCATCATGCGAAAGCTGACCAGCGATAATCTTCAGGAGGGTGGATTTCCCAGCGCCATTGCGGCCAACGAGAGCAATTCGGTCTTTCGATTGCACTTCAAGCTTAATACTGGACAAAATTGCTTCTGCACCATAATATTTGGATACATTGTTAACTTGTAAAATTATCATGATTCTCACCTCAAGAAGTACTAGCCTTAGTGTATCTTACGGAGTCTGGGAACCGCAACTGAATAGGACATATGTGAATATTTACACAAACGTTACCACGAAATTGAAATATATTATAAGATAAAGGTAGAGGGGGAATGGCGATGAGTGAATTCACTCATTTCAATGAGCAGGGAAGAGCGAAGATGGTTGATATTGCGCATAAGCCTGAGACAACCCGCATCGCGATAGCGGAATCAAGCATTTTAGTTAAGGAAGAGATTTATGAGAAAATCAGTTCCGGTGAAATGGAAAAGGGTGACGTCTTAGCTGTGGCTCAAGTGGCTGGCATTATGGCAGCGAAGAAAACATCTGATATAATTCCTATGTGCCATCCGATTTCCCTCAAAGGAATAGACATCCGTTTCTTTTGGGAAGCTGAACAAGAACAGAGGCGTCTGCGCATCCAGGTGTCTGTGAAGACGAAGGGAAGCACAGGTGTAGAAATGGAAGCCCTAACAGCGGCCTCGGTTACTGCGCTGACCGTTTATGACATGTGCAAGGCCATTGATAAGGGCATGGTTATTGGAGAAACATATCTAGTTAAGAAGACAGGCGGAGTATCCAGTCCGGATTTCCAAAAACAATTGGACGAGAATAAGCATAGGGGACTCTAATAGTAAGGGAGAAGGGAAAGAAATGTTGCAGGAGAATACAAAAATACCACAAGCGACAGCGAAGCGGCTGCCGCTGTACTACCGATTTATACAGAACTTACATGCCTCCGGGAAGCTGAGGGTGTCCTCAGCAGAGCTGAGTGAGGCCGTCAAAGTCGATTCCGCGACAATCAGGAGAGATTTCTCCTATTTCGGAGCGCTAGGAAAGAAAGGCTACGGCTATAATGTCAATTACTTGCTGTCCTTCTTCCGTAAGACACTTGACCAGGATGAGCTCACTCAAGTGGCCTTGATTGGTGTCGGGAACCTGGGGACTGCTTTCTTGAACTATAATTTCATGAAGAATAATAATACGAAGATTGAAATTGCCTTTGATGTATCGCCTGAGAAGGTGGGAACCTTCATTGGGGACGTGCCAATCTTTGATATGGATGCACTTGAGAGCAAGCTCGCAAACTCAAATATCAAGGTGGCTATTTTAACGGTACCAGCCCAAGCGGCTCAACCTATTACGGACAGGCTTGTGGCAGCAAATGTGAAAGCCATACTGAACTTTACGCCAGCACGTTTAAGTGTACCAGATTCCATTCGGGTACATCATATTGACCTGGCTGTAGAGCTTCAATCGCTTGTTTATTTCTTAAAGCATTATCCTTCTGGTGGAAACGAAGAAATAAAAGAAGACGAAAAAGCAGAAAATCTCGAAGAATAAACTTCGAGATTTTCTGCTTTATTTGCTCTTTGGCTGCTGTTCGTTTTTCATTTGCTTGATCTTGCGGTGGATACCGATAAAGCGAATACCGGATCCGATATCAAGCGTTGCCAGGATGACCAGGAAGTAAGTAAAGAAATCCCAGCCGCTTCTTGTTACATTTTGGACTGCGAAAAAGATAAACACAGCCCCCAGGATGAAATAAATCGTTGCCATATACAACGGTGATCGTCTCATAATAAACCTCCGATAAAACTTTGTGCCTTCTCCATCTCTTTGATTAAATCACCTGAATAGGTGGAAAGGAGGACAACAAGTGTATTCATGCTAACGTGCGCAATGATTGGCACAATAATTCTGCCTGTTTTGACATAGAGATAGGCGAATGTGAAGCCCATCGCTGAATAAAGCAAGGTATGCTCAGGCTCGCCGTGTGCAAGTGAAAAGATAACTGAGCTGATTAAAGCGCTAAGGAAGAACCCAAACCGCTTATATAATAGTGCCCCGAATAGAATCTTCCGGAACACGATTTCCTCCAAAATGGGTCCAATGACAGAAGTAATTAGAATTACAACTGGAAACATCTCGATTAAGGCGAGGATATTCTTTGTGTTCTCAGATTCTCCCTTAATGTTGAAAATCTGCTGTTCAATCGTACCCGCAACAGCCTGGGCAATCAAGGCAAGGAAGATTCCTCCGACAGCCCATGCAAGAGAACTGCCAAGCGGCATACGCTCCCACCGTTCCATTTCATTACGCTCATTCCTCAAGAAGAATAACGTAATGATGAGGGCAATGAAGAAGCTGATAATAATCCAATAGACGACTGAATAGATGGCTACTTGATCCTCGGCCACGAAGTTCGGCAGAATCCATCCCATTAGAGGTAGACCGATAATGCTCGATAGCTGCATGGCAACGTATATAAGGACAATCAGCCAATAATTTTTCTTCAAAGACAAAACTCCTTTAATGACAAGTATCCAAATCAAGCGGGCTTAATGTCAGCCCAATACGAAAAAGCTACACCATCATTCTACCCGTTTTTCCCCCTTAGGTACAATTGCAAAACTTTTCCCTTTATATATAACATAATCTGCCCTGCAAAGGGGTATACTAGCCCAAGTGAAAGCGGAGAAAATGACCTTATAAAATTTTCTAAAATTTTCGCTCATATCTCTTGCAAATCAGATAGTCTTTATTTAATATATAAATTGTGTTAGCACTCATACCTAATGAGTGCTAATAAAAATGGAGATAACTTTAAGGAGGTAGTTTTACTTGTTAAAGCCACTAGGAGATCGCGTTGTGATTGAACTTGTCGCACAAGAGGAGAAAACTGCAAGCGGCATCGTGTTACCTGACACTGCCAAAGAAAAACCATCTGAAGGCAAAATCGTAGCGGTAGGCACAGGCCGTGTCCTTGAGAATGGGGAGCGTGTAGGATTGGAAGTATCCGAAGGCGACCACATTATCTTCTCTAAATACGCAGGTACTGAAGTGAAATACGAAGGCAACGAATACTTAATTTTACGTGAAAGCGACATTTTAGCTGTAATCGGATAAGCAAAGCTAATGTCGGTTAAAAAATATCATACTACAAAATTTTGAGGAGGTAATTTACGAATGGCTAAAGACATTAAATTTAGTGAAGAAGCACGCCGCGCTATGCTTCGCGGGGTTGACGCATTAGCTGATACAGTAAAAGTTACACTTGGACCGAAAGGACGCAATGTTGTACTTGAGAAGAAATTCGGTTCTCCGCTTATCACAAACGATGGTGTAACAATCGCGAAAGAAATTGAGCTTGAAGATGCATTCGAAAACATGGGTGCGAAGCTTGTTGCTGAAGTAGCAAGCAAAACAAACGAAATCGCTGGTGACGGTACGACAACTGCGACTGTTCTTGCTCAAGCGATGATCCGTGAAGGATTAAAGAACGTAACTGCTGGCGCTAACCCAATGGGCGTACGTAAAGGAATCGAGAAAGCTGTTTCTGTTGCAATCGAAGAATTACAAGCTATCTCTAAACCAATCGAAGGCAAAGCTTCTATCGCACAGGTTGCGGCAATCTCTTCTGCTGACGAAGAAGTAGGTCAATTGATTGCTGAAGCGATGGAACGCGTTGGTAACGATGGCGTTATCACAATCGAAGAATCTAAAGGATTCACAACTGAGCTAGATGTTGTTGAAGGTATGCAATTCGACCGCGGATATTCTTCTCCATACATGGTAACGGACTCTGACAAAATGGAAGCAGTCCTTGAAAATCCATACATCTTAATCACTGACAAGAAAATTTCCAACATCCAAGAAGTACTTCCTGTCCTTGAGCAAGTTGTTCAACAAGGCAAACCATTATTGTTGATCGCAGAAGATGTTGAAGGTGAAGCGCAAGCAACACTTGTTGTGAACAAACTTCGCGGAACATTCAATGCTGTAGCGGTTAAAGCTCCAGGATTCGGCGACCGTCGTAAAGCAATGCTTGAAGATATCGCTGCATTAACTGGCGGTGAAGTAATCACAGAAGAACTAGGACGCGACCTTAAATCCGCGACACTAGATTCTCTTGGACGCGCTGCAAAAGTTGTTGTAACGAAAGAAACAACAACAATCGTCGAAGGCGCTGGCGAAACAAGCGAAATCGGTGCTCGCATCAACCAAATCCGTTCACAATTAGAAGAAACAACTTCTGAATTCGATAAAGAAAAACTTCAAGAGCGTCTTGCTAAACTTGCTGGCGGTGTAGCCGTTATCAAAGTTGGTGCCGCTACTGAAACAGAACTAAAAGAACGCAAACTTCGTATCGAAGACGCACTTAACTCCACTCGTGCCGCTGTTGAAGAAGGTATCGTAGCTGGTGGTGGTACTGCACTTGTAAGTGTGTACAACAAAGTAGCTGAAATCGAACTAGAAGGCGACGCGCAAACAGGCGTAAACATCGTTCTTCGTGCACTAGAAGAACCAGTTCGCCAAATCGCATTCAATGCAGGCCTAGAAGGATCTGTTGTTGTAGATCGCCTAAAACGCGAAGAAGTCGGCATCGGCTTCAACGCAGCTAACGGCCAATGGGTAAACATGATTGAAACTGGTATCGTTGACCCAACGAAAGTAACTCGTTCTGCACTTCAAAACGCAGCATCTGTTGCAGCTATGTTCTTAACAACTGAAGCAGTTGTTGCTGACAAGCCAGAAGAAAACGCTGGCGGCGGAATGCCTGACATGGGTGGCATGGGCGGAATGGGCGGCATGATGTAACTTCCACAGGACGTGGTGGCTAAAGTCTCGCGGCAGGACGCCGCGGTTTAAGCCTAAGTTCCTCTGTCTACCTCATTCAAAGAAGCATCTCACAAGTTGAAAAACTTGCGGGATGCTTCTTTTGGTTTGAAGGGGTATTCGACAAATATCGGGGAGTGACAGGCACCAAGCCATTTGGCCTGACATACGGGTTACTAATCGGCAAAGTAACTTAATGAAAAGAAACTCACTCTCAGATGTTGCCACATACAGTCCACACACGTGGAGTGTGTCGCGCAACTTATTTTAAAATAAGGCAGTAAGCCCTCTAATGAATTGGGCGCTGCCTTTTTATGTTTCTTTGAATGGATTGACGAAGTTATAATGAATACGAGTGCTTCCATCATTTGTACAGGTTATTTTCACAACATGAATAAACTTTTTATTTGTTGTGAATGTGACGTATGTTAATTGTGAAAATTTTCACATTATATTGAACAGAGCAGTATGATAATTTATAATTTTTATTATGAATTGCTGTGAAAAACAGGTGGATCCTGTCTCACCTGTGTGGTGACATGTTGGAAACCATATCAATAAGAGTTGTACTGCGAAAGAGGAGGAAATGAGATGAAAAAAATCATAACACTACTGCTTATATTTGCTTTACTACTATCTTTTGCTGCTTGTGGAAGCGAAAAAACACAAAATGATTCTGAGAACACTTCAACTGCTTCTCAGAGTGAGAAGAATACAGGGAATGATGATACAGACGAAACAGGTGAAAACGAAAATAAGATTTCCGGTGAACTCGATGACATTATATCTAAAGATGTAGAAGATACTATTGCAGCTCTCAATGTAGAGTACGAGAAGTTGGTCAAAGATATTGATACTTATAAGAAGTATCTGGACAACACAGATAGAATGGAAGCCTTTTATGAAAAGGTGTATGAAGATACAAAACAATTAGGTATCAGAATGCGTGAGTACAGCATAGCTTATGCAGAATTGATTTTGTCCTCTGATACATCGAATGACGATAAGTATGATGAATTTGAGAAAATATATGACTGCATATACGATGACGCCGGTGATGAAATTTACGACAACATTTATGATGGCATCCTTGATGATATATACGATAATTTCTATGCTGGGATTTTAGATGACGCATATGACAATGCACCTTATGACGAATGGTCTGACGCTCGTTCAAATGAGTATGACTTGTGGTCTGATACCCGCTCTGATGTGTATGATGAGTGGTCGGATACTCGCTCTGATGTTTACGATTTTTGTTCAGATATGAGGGGTGAGTTGTGGGATAATGATATCGAAAAAGCTGAGGATGAAATAAAGGATTTCAAAGAAGATGTCGAAAAACTAAAGGGTAATAGGTAGGGCAGTAACGAAAATTCTTAGAACGAGATAAGCAACAACACTTCTACTGGTAATTTAGAAAACACCAATCCTTTCAATGAGCTGATAGAGGGTATGCGCCCCGAATTTAAGGAAGCGATGGATAGGTACGGTGTTCTATGGTGAATACTGTGACTTGAAGGAGAAGTACAATAAAATTCCGACAGACTTGAAGTTACTTGCCGAATATGCCGACATGTTATCAAAACTTTCTGATATGGACGAGAAATTTGCCGTATGGGAAGATGAAAGTATGAATGATATAGAACTTAAGTACTGCTTAAAAGTTAAGAACCGCATAACGTAGAAAATTCTGGAGGTTGCACAATAAAGTTTAGACAAAGGTGCTAAAACGTTTCAATTTGAGATAAAAGAATAGACACTTGATATACAACAGGAGCGGCAGTGGTCTTAGCAAAAACCTACACCGCTAAATGGAATACATAAACGTACGAACATCCCGCGTGTTGCCAATTACACTCCACACATCTGGATTATGTAACCGGTAAAAAGCGATGCATAATAGTTTGCATCACTTTTGGGTATGAACATATAATCATTTATAATTGATTGCTAACATTTTGCTAACGAACCGTAATAAATCAATTTAAATTTAAGTTAAAGATGTTACACTTAATGTTATCAAAACGTTGATTTAATGCTATTCATTACCACTGTGGTGAAACATATTACAGTTTGAAACCATATGGGCGGCATGATGTAACTTCCACAGGACGTGGTGGCTAAAGTCTCGCAGCAGGACGCCGCGGTTTAAGCCTAAGTTCCTCTGTCTACCTAATTCAAAGAAGCATCTCACAAGTTGAAAAACTTGCGGGATGCTTCTTTAGGTTTGAAGGGGTATTCGACAAATATCGGGGAGTGACAGGCACCAAGCCAAAAGGTGTTAGGGATGGGGGAGCAGATTGGTTCGATTGAAGCAGGGAAACAAGCCGATTTCATCCTAGTAGAAACAGATGCTGTTAATATGTTTCCTATCTTTGACCTTTATTTAGCGTTGGTATACTCTGCGAATGCCGGCAATGCAAGAGATGTCTTCATCGCAGGGAAGCGATTGATCGATTTTGATATCAAGCAATTAAGAGAAGAGCTTGCTTTGGCCATGGAACAGTGTGGATTCAATAGCATGGCGTTAAGCAATGGGATAAGAGAGATAATCGAATGATCGTCCTCTCTCTTTGATTAGTTTCTCCAAATAAGAGCGTATATCCGAGGGGATATACGCTCTTGTTAATGTGATTATTTGTTATATAGTTTGATTTATTTTATGTTTTTGTAGATAATAAAATTTAATTTTAACTCAAAATAAAATATTATGTCAATAATAAATTTGCTTATTTAGTAAAAAATGTTATAATAGTCTTACAGTTGTTTATTATCCGTATTTCAAATTCCGTTGAACCGTGTGAAGATAGAATTTGGATACGTTTTTTTATATCCTTTTATAAACGGAAGAAAGAAGTCAAACAATTGTGTGAGCTTTAAAATTCTCGGTAACCAAGTTTTTATTCTCAAGGAGGACTTGAATAATGAATCTGATCAATAAGAAAGTTACACACAAGCGTTTTGGCATGGGAAGTATCGTTAAGCATAATGATTCTAGTATTGAAATAAATTTCGAATCAGAAAATAAACTATTTGTTTTCCCTGATGTATTTGGAAAGCACTTAAAAATACATGATAAGAGTGATGCGGAGTCACTCGAGAAAATTATACAAAAGAAAGAAGATGAACGAAGAGAGGAAGAATGGAAAAAGGAAGAGGAAAAAAAGCTGCAGCAAAAAAAACAAGAGCTTCGAATAGAACACGAAAAACTAATGAAAAATCATAAGCTCCATCCTGAATCACAAATGGTTTTTTGGTGTGATAAAGAAGAGAGAAATCTTGCCCTTTCAGAGTGGAGAGTCTTTTCAGGGGTCATAAAAAGTGGCCGTAACAAGGGGAATCCGAACAAGCCGGTCCGCCTGCACCAAAATAGTGCGGTCCTGTTAACGGCAATCGACCCCGGCATGCCTGAAAAAGACAGACGTATTTTAGGCGTCTATATGGTAAATGAAAAATTTATCGGCAAGCTTTGTAAGGATGGGACTATTCCTGCTCATTCCAAATACAGAATCCAGCTTACCGAAGAGGAGTCAGATCAGCTTCGCTTCTGGGAGTATTATGTTAATCAAAAATCTCCGGATAAAATGACATGGAATACAGGGAAATACCGTTATTTCGATAATTTATGGATGGCTCAAATCTTGCTTGATATCATTTCATTGAAAAGGGATCCAAATGAGCGAGAGCTGGCACAACAATTTTTTGACCATTATTGTAAAATGAATCAGATAGCTGAGCAGGAGATACCAAAGCGGAATGGCGTATTAATGCGTGCTTAGAAAACTAAATGAATGGAGAGAAGCTTCTCATGAGTTCAAGTAACTTGTGGGAGGCTTCTTTTTTTTG
Source organism: Bacillus sp. FJAT-27916 (assembly GCF_001183965.1). GTDB lineage: Bacteria > Bacillota > Bacilli > Bacillales > Pradoshiaceae > Pradoshia. The sequence goes on along the minus strand of NZ_LFZV01000001.1, from coordinate 3,835,573 downwards.
ACCTCGTACAGTTGGTTATTTTACAAAAAAAGGATTGTCTGCTGCTTTATCGAATAGTACATAAAGGACCAAAACTACACTTCGAGAGGTGAATGAATGATGAAAAAGAGAAAGGGTCTGTACGTCATATTAATATTGATTAGTGTTGTTCTTCTGTCATTTGCGAATGGTCAACCGCTTAGTGAAGCAGGTGCAGCTAAAGGGAATTCAAAGGTAAAGGATTTTAAGGTGGAAGAATATTTTAAGGATATTAACGGGACATTCGTATTGCGGGATTTGAGAAATGAGAAGACCTTTGTGTATAACAAGAGCCGAGCTAATGAGCGATTTGCTCCTCAATCTACCTTCAAGGTGCCAAATTCATTGATTGGGCTCCAGGTTGGAGCGGTAGAGGATGAATATGATATTAAGTATTGGGATGGAATCGAAAGGGAAATTCCGGTCTGGAATCAGGATCATGTGCTTGGGTCTGCCATGAGGAATTCTGTCGTGTGGTATTATCAGGCGATGGCGCATGATATAGGGATGGATCGAATGGATGAATGGGTGCATAAGATATCTTATGGAAACGAAGATATCAGCGGAGGAATTGATCAGTTCTGGTTAAGCAGCTCGCTTAAGATTTCGCCAGTAGAGCAGGTTGAATTCCTAGAAAGCCTTTATAGAGAGGAACTTCCCTTTGACCAGGATGTCATGAAGACTGTTAAACGCATGATGATTCAGGATGAAGGGGATGACTATATCCTTTACGGGAAAACAGGACAAGGGTCCGGCATAGGCTGGTATGTAGGTTTTATTAAGAACGATAAGAGGGCATACAGCTTTGCGGCAAATATTGATGGCACGAGTGCAGATGCTAAGGGGATTACATTGGAAATCTTAGAGAAGTATGGATTGATGGGTGAGTGAGCCTGCTAAAGATCATAAAACCATGGATGGGCCTTATGTCAGCATGAAATAGCCGGCAATGAAGCCGCAATAGTAAGTGATGCTAGAGAGATTGAGAGAAAATATAAATAGGCCGTTACCAGTAATAATAAAAGGCAGAAATGTTGTTAAATACAATATTTCTGCCTTTTGACATCTCTAGTTACATAATTCAAAAGGGATTAGTGGAACAGTCCTCTTGGGTGTATCATTCAGTTATTTATCCTTTAATGAAAGTCCTAAATTATTTGCGATAGTGATGTAGAATTCTATCGTTTTATTTTTGTAGTTGATTTTTGTTTTGTTAATCTTCTTAATATTTGATAGTTTATAGTCCGCATACTTTAGGAACAAAGTGAAGGAGGAGTTCTGTAACTGTTCGATAACTGGAATATCAACTTCAAAGTAAGCGATTGAGTTAGAGCCAGGAACAAATTTCAATTCACATTCCAGGTCATTATCAATTCGGTTTCTATCCCGGATGAGGACGGAATTGATTTGCTTTATATTTCTGCTAAAGATTTCTATATGTTGGATAAATTTTTTATCCGCATAATAAGAGTCTAACGCTCTTACATACATAGGAATCTCGAGTAGCTTTTTTTTACCGGATAAGAATGGTACTTCATAATAGGCGATATCATCTTGAATGATGTATTTATTGTACTTATCTCTTTTCATCCAGGTGAACAGTTTGGTGAATTCCTCCGTCCGTCCGTCAACATATAGCTCCATTGCGAGCTTGTATGTCGGATGCTCGATGTGGTCGAGAAAGTTATAGGATAAGTCTTGTGTTGTTTGATACGCCTGTTCAAGCAGTTCAAAGAACTTTTCCTTTTCCGTGGAATTGACGAATGCCATGCTGTCAAAGGTACGCAGGAAATCATATTCATAAATCCGATTGAGTAGTACTTTCTCTTGATGAACAGGAAGATGTTGGTCTTTAATGTGTTGAATTACTTTTAAGTCAGAAGCTCTTTTATCAAGAACACTGGTTACTTTTGTGAGAGATTGATTATTGTCGTCCAAACGATTTACATAATAGATCGGTTCCATTGTTGTTGAAACGGATGGACTGTTTAATAGAACATCGAAGAAGAATAACTTATCTTCAGCGAACTTCATTTCAGGAAACCCGATATGGTGGTCATGTAGAAGAGAAGTTCTCATCATTCTAGCATGTGGTCCCATATGATAGAAGAAATATGGGATGTCAAAAGGAGACACGCGTCTTCTTTCTTTATTGGATTGCCATTCTCCAATAATGCTTTCGCCATGTGTACTAACTTTTATCGTTTTGCCGACAGCATAGGTGTCTCCTGTTTCTTCTAGGATGTCACTAAGTGCCTTCAAACCATTTGGATGAAACCAATCATCTGCATCTATGAATGAGATGTATTTTCCAGTTGCAAGTTCAATGCCAATATTCCTCGGAATGCCTGGAGTTCCGGTATTTTGGTTGAGGATAACCAAAGATATATTTGGGTGACTTTTTGCGAAATTCCGAATTATTGAAGCGGTATTATCCGTAGAACCATCATCTACAATGATAAGTTCAATCTTTTCAAAATCGAGGCTTTGATGAATAACAGATTCAATCATTTTGCTTATAGATTTTTCGGCATTGTAGGCGGCACATACAACCGTAATCAGTTTTCGTTTTGAAAACAGTTTGTTCTTCAGTGATTGTGGATTATTAATAATGCTTAGTTCTCTAGTTAATAGAAGCTCCATTGCTGAGTGTCTGTAGTTAAATGTTTTCATAGCGGCACCCCTAAATAGGATTTCTTACTTATTTAGCATAAAAGATTGAAAGGTTAATATCAAGTTAATGGAATAAAAGGGTAATTTAGGAATCTGCTTTCTGTTAAAATTTAGAGGATTCCTCTTGCTAGTGTAACTATATAAAGATATTTATTTATCCGATCATAACTACAATCTTGCTGTGCATTTATAGATGAAGATTTCAGGGAGGGGATAATAGCAGGTATTCTGTAATTGTTTAAATGGTATCCCTAATCAAGTACAGCAATCTATGGTTTCAATGAAAAAGGCTTCTGAAAAGGACACCATCTTTTTAGAAGCCTTTTTGCTATGTAACCCAGATAAAATCAAGCACAATTTAAGTCAAAAAAAAAGGAAAAGAAAGCACTTTCGTAGAATGCTTTTTTTCTTTTGGTATACTAGTATGGTAATAGGTATTCCGAGGTATTTCCTTTAGAATGCTGACTTCCGGGAGTGTGAATAGTAGTGAATCGATGGGCAACAGACTGTTATCAACCTAAAGTATTAGATGAATCAATCATGGCTTTTTACCGTCTTCAAGGATTAAATCAAGCTATGTCAGAGAATCGATTTGATACCCACAGTACATATGAGATTTATGTTTTTGAAGAAGGGCATTGTAACTATTTTATTCAAGATGCTATATACGATTTACAGCCAGGGGATATTGTTTTGTTGGATGGATTGACTTTACATAAGGCCAATACACCCTCTCCTGAAACCTATGTGAGGAGTATGGTTCATTTCTCACCGGCTTGGTGGGAAAAGATTATGTCTAGATTGGGGATGCCAAACCTTCTGTCTCCCTTCCAAAAAATGAACACTTGCATACTTAGGACAGGATTTGATGATTCAGGTCAGTATGTGTCCAAGAAAATCAGGTGGCTCGCAGTACAACTGGAAGAAATTCATCGGGAATTTGAATGTACAGGCCAGGTAAATGTCTTATTAAAGGCTGAAATAGAGCTTGAATTTCTTCAGCTCCTCATGAAGATTTATAAAATGAGTGCAAGTCAATATTTTCGAGTTGAGCCAAAAAACATCGAAAAGAAACGGCAGGCGGATAATATTGCCTCATGGATCAATCAACACTATTGTGAAAAAATCAGCTTAGAACGAATCGCGAAAGAGTTAAATCTCAGTAAATACTATATTTCTCATCTTTTTAAAGAGGTGACGGGTTATACGGTCATGCAATATGTGATGGATTGCAGGTTGATTCAAGTAAAGTACTTGCTAGAAATGCAGCCCAATCTGCCGCTTGAGGATATATACATATCCACTGGCTTTGAAAGTGCCGCTCATTTTAGCCGCTTCTTTAAAGAAAGAATGGGAATGACACCAACTAGTTACCGGAAAATGAAGTCTGGGTCAAAATTTGTCCATTTATGCTCAACATTGAGCAAAGTATAATGAAATGATTTTAGGAGGTTTTCAGCATGAGTATGAGAGAGCCAGCAATGCTGCAGGAGAATCAAATTGAATCGAATGTAGCTCGGCCATTCGGCTTTAGAGATAAATTAGGTTATTTATTAGGCGATTTTGGAAACGATTTCTTTTTTATCCTTACAAGCACTTTTTTAATGGTTTTCTACACAGATATTTTCCATATCAGTGCTGCAACAGTCGGTGTGCTATTTATGATTGCCCGCCTATGGGATGCATTTGCTGATGTCGCTTGGGGTCGTTTTATTGATACACGACCAGCAACGAAGCATGGAAAGTTTAAGCCTTGGATTTTGCGCATGTCATTCCCGCTGGTTATTACAGGGGTATTGATGTTCACGACAATACCGGGCATGTCTAACGGCTTCTATCTAGCATGGGCTTTCGTGACATATATTGTTTGGGGGACTTTATACAGTACGGTTAATATTCCTTATGGATCAATGGCTTCTGTTATTTCAGCTGATCCGGTTGAACGCACAACACTTTCTACTTGGCGCACAATCGGTGCATCATTGGCAGGTCTTCTTATCGGTGTTTTAGGACCAATGATTGTATTCGTGGATAACAAAATCAGTGCAGACCGTATGTTCATGACAGCAATTGTCTTTGGGGTATTGGCGATTTCTTGTTATATCGGCTGCTATAAACTGACTACAGAGCGTATTGCAGTACCAGTAAAAGAAATTGAAAAAGGTGCCTTCCTTCGTTCAATCAAAAGCTTAGTGACAAATAAACCATTCTTATGGATTTTGGCAGCATCACTGATGATCATGGTCACACAATTCATTACTCAAGCAGTTAATACGTATTTGTTTAAAGACTATTTCAGTAATGCATCTGCTTTAAGCTTAGTTTCACTTATCCAAATGGCGGCCATGTTCCTTACGGTTCCATTGGTAAAACCGTTAGTAGCAAGATTCGGGAAAAAGGAAGTGTCCGTTGTTGGGGTAGGAGCTGCAGCTGCTGTCTTTACCCTGTTGTATTTCCTAAAAGGTCTAACCGTAATGCCATTTATCTTTACAATGGCACTTGGTATGGTTGGTATGGGCTTCTATAGCTTCGTAAACTGGGCATTCATCTCAGATGTTATTGACTATCATGAATACAAAACATCCTTACGTGAAGATGCAACCGTTTACTCAATAGTCTCTATGTCGCGAAAAGTAGGCCAGGCATTGGCCGGCGGAATTGGCGGTTTTGCGATTGCGGCTGTTGGCTATGATGCGACAGTTGGAACGCAGCCACAGGAAGTGCTAAATGGCATTCACATGTTAGGTACATTGGTACCAGGAATTCTATATGGACTAGTTGCACTTATCTTATTCCTGTATCCACTAAATAAAAAAAGAACACTTCAGCTTGCTGCGGATTTAGCCGCAAAAAGGGAATTTACGAAAAAATGATCCAAACATTTGGGACCGGTGAAGATGTGGGAAAGGCTTAATGTCTTATCACATACAAACCGGTCTAATGTACATAATGATGATAGATGGAGGAAGTAAGAATGGTGAATTTAAAAGCAAAACCATTTCATTTAACAGATGAAGCGATTAAATGGGTAGAAGATATGATTGCAGAGATGACGATTGAAGAAAAAATCGGTCAGTTATTCGTCAATATGGGAGCAAGCCGTGATGAAGAGTATTTAAAAGGCGTGTTAAATGACTATCATATCGGTGCAGTTCGTTACAATCCAGCTACAGCTGAACAAGTATATGACCAAAATAAAATCCTGCAGGAAAATAGTAAAATCCCTCTATTAATTGCGGCAAATACGGAGAGCGGTGGAAATGGAGCTTGCATAGACGGTACGTATGTGGCCAGTCAAGTGAAAATCGGCGCAACAAATGATCCCGAATATGCATATGAAATGGGGAGAATTTCAGGAGAAGAGGCAGCTGCTATAGGCTGTAACTGGAGCTTTGCGCCAGTTGTTGATATCGATATGAACTGGAGAAACCCAGTAATCTCTACTCGTTGTTATTCCAATAAGGCAGAGCAAGTCTTGGAATACTCTCTAGAATATATGAGAGGTATTATGGAGAGCGGTATAGCCCCAGCTGCTAAGCACTTCCCTGGAGATGGCGTAGATGAAAGAGACCATCACTTATCATTTGCTCCTAATACTTTAACAGTAGAAGAGTGGGATAACACATTCGGGAAAGTTTATGGAGGATTAATTGAAGCGGGATTACCATCTATCATGTCAGGACACATCGCTTTACCGGAGTATGTCCGTCACTTTAAACCAGATGCGACTGTCGAAGAGTTAGCTATGCCGTCAAGCTTGAATGGCATCGTATTACAAAACCTATTGAGAGATAAATTGAACTTCAATGGAGTAATCGTAACAGATGCTTCTCACATGGTAGCGATGACATCTGCTATGAAGCGCAGTGAAATGCTTCCTGCAGCGATTGCGGCTGGCTGTGACTTGTTCTTATTCTTTAATGACCCAGAGGAAGACTTCAATTGGATGATGGACGGATATAAAAAAGGAATCATTACGGATGAAAGACTTGAAGAGGCTTTAACACGTATCTTAGGATTGAAGGCTTCTTTAGGGCTGCATACAAAAGCGAAGACAGAAATATTACCGCCAAAAGAAGAAGCAATGGCGAAAATCGGAACAGAATCAAATAAGGCTGTTGCACCAGAAATTTCCGATAAAGCGATCACATTAGTGAAGAATAAGCAGGAATTGCTGCCAATCAGTCCAGAAAAGAATAAGCGAGTATTGCTTGTTGAAGTAAAAGGACCAGAATCTGCTTATGGAAAGATTATGGCTGCTATGTCAGGCGGTAAGAAGAAGCCAATTGAATTAATGAAGGAATTACTTGAAAAAGCAGGTTTTGAGGTTGAAATCTATGAATCTGCCATTGATAAAATCTTGAAGCTTCCGCCACAGGAAATGTTAGGGGCCGTCATGAACGTATACGCTCAAAAACGTCCAATTGCTGACTTAACAAATCAGTATGATTTAGTCATAAACATAGCAGATGTACCACCAAGCACAGACCAACGTATCCAATGGAATCCTTCAAAAGGAACTCCAGACATCCCGTTCTATGTTAATGAAGTGCCAACAATCTTTATATCCCTGCAATGTCCATTCCACTTAGCAGATGTACCGCAAGTTAAGACGTATATTAATGCTTATGATAATCACGAGCATACGTTATCGGCAATCGTTGATAAATTATTAGGACGTTCAGAATTCAAAGGTGTAAGTCCTGTAGATGCATTTTGTGGATTTATCGACACGCTCATGTAATGTAAAGGCAGCCGTCTAATCTATATGTGCTGGTCCTTAAACACATAAGGAAGTTAGAAGATCATTTGTAGTAGATGATCTTTCTTCCTTATGTATGTTTAATGAAAATACATAGTCGATTCTCTCTAATAGGAGTGAGACCAATATGTTAAAAACGGTATTAAGATTACCTGGTGAGAATAATAGTCATTATTCCTATCGTGCAATTAAGGAAGGTATTTTATCGCTGGAGTTACACCCGGGTGAACTATTAAGAGTTGGAGAACTATCTGAGACACTTAAAGTCTCAAGTACGCCCATCAAAAATGCCCTGTGGAAATTACAGCAAGAACATCTCATTGAACTAATCCCTCAAGTAGGTACATATGTTTCAAAAATCAATCTAGAGCTAGCTGAGGAAGCGGCTAGCATGTGGTTTGATTTAGAAAAGAAATTTTTAGAAATGGCCTGCAGCCATTTTCCGGCTGATTATCTTCAACAGCTTAAAACAAATGTCCATCTTCAAAACATATTAGTAAATCAGAAATCGGGCTTGCGAAATGAAAAAGAATTGGCAAACAGGTTTTTTGAATTAGATGACCAGTTTCATATGATTATTTTTTGCAGCCATGAAAGAAAGAACACCTGGAAAGCCATTTCGCAAATGGCTTCAAACTATCATCGAATAATCACACTAAATCAGAGTGAGGATTATGTGAAAAGAATGGTAGCCGAACATAATGATATACTCTCCATTCTTGAAAATAAGGAAGTGGAACGAGTAGAGCCGGTTCTTAGAAATCATATTTTCAAGCCAATAGAGAATTGGAGAAAACTTCAAGGGTAATGGATGTGGAAAACTTCCTTCTTTCGTATAAGCTGTTGTGAACTTTTCACGAAACGCATCCAAATTCATTCATCCATATATACATAAAGACGCACAGTCGGACATCTGCTTTTAATGCTAAGTAGATGGCCGGCTGTGTGCATATGGCATTCATTTTATAGCTTGATGATAGTAATAAACGGATTCACCTCCTCAACTCCCCAATCCTTGAAAATTTTTTATGGTCATTTGTGATGTTCGCTAGTCAAATGGATAAAAGGTGCTCTTCTTAAGAAGGCAGCGAAAGTTAGTCGGTTTGGATTGGCCAGATTTAGGAGAGGATAGGAGGGTACTTTTAAGCTGGAGGTAATCAAAATGATTAATAAAATTGGGAAAATAACCATTTATGTAGAGGATCAAGCTGCAGCGAAGAGATTCTGGACGGAGAAGATGGGGTTTGTGGTTAAATTTGAGCAGCAAATGGGACCGAATATGGCCTGGATTGAAGTGGGTCCGAGTGAGAGCGAGTTTACGACGTTTGTTCTTTATGATAAGAACGCGATGAAAAGGCAAAACCCATCTACGAATGTCGGGCATCCGTCCATTTTACTCAGTACGACTGATATTGAAAAAGCCTATGCGGAGATGAAAGAGAAGGGTGTAGAAGTCACAGAAATCATGAAAATGCCGTACGGATCGATGTTTACATTCAGAGATCCGGAGGGGAATAGCTATTTATTGCGGGAGGACAAGTAAGAACCAGTTCATGTGAGCTGGTTTTTTTGTATGGAAAAGCATAACCCTCCACTAAACCACCAGACTTTTATTCAATGCTATCATGGTGATAGAGTGCAGGAGGTTATGGCGATGAAAACCTATAGAACAGCAGAAGTGGCGAAAATCATCGGGATTCATCCTAATACGGTACGTTTATATGAGAAGTGGGGACTCTTGCCGAAGGTGGAACGAGAGGCGAATGGATACCGGGTGTTTACGGATTTCCATCTTTCACAAATCCGGCTTGCCAGGGTTGCGTTTCAGATTGAGGTCCTGCAGAATGGTTTGCGCAAAAGGGTTGTCCAAATTGTAAAGGAATCTGCACAAGGACATTTCGACCGTTCTATTGAGCTTACAAATGACTATTTAGTACAGCTTCGGAGGGAACGGAAGCAGTCGGAGGATGCCATTCAAGTCGTGAAGGAGCTGCTGGCTGGGTCTGCAGCAGCAAATACGAGGACATTTAAGAGAAAAGAGGTTTCCGAGCAACTGCATATTTCAATGGATTCCCTCAGGAATTGGGAGATGAATGGTCTTCTAGCGGTGAAGAGAAAGGAGAATGGGTATCGTGTTTATTCGGAAGAGGATATTAAGAGACTGAAAGTCATCCGTACGCTTCGCTGTGCGAATTATTCTCTTGAAGCCATCCTGCGTATGCTGCAGGAATTATCCTCAAATCCAGAGGCTGATATCAAGGAGGTCCTGAATACACCAAGGCCAGATACGGATATCATTGCTGTTTGTGATAAGCTGATTGAGTCGCTGGATGCAGCTGAAGGAAATGCTCTTCGCATGCAGGAGATGCTGAAAAAGATGAGAGAAAGATTCCGATAAACCCTCCACCTTAACACCGGTCTTTTGACTGGTGTTATTTTTACATAGGCAAAAGAAGAAGGAGGGAAAGAGATGGAGAGTGTCATTATCGTTGAGAAGCTATCTAAATCATATGGGAGTTGCGTTGCGGTGGATACAATCAGTTTCGCAGTGAAACGGGGCACAGTCTTCGGTCTGCTGGGGGCGAATGGAGCGGGAAAAAGCTCGATGATTGAATGTATAACAGGGACGAAAAAAACGGATGACGGCTCAGTATCTATCCTTGGGATGGACCCAGTCCGCAGTCGGAAGCAGCTTTTTGAACGGGTGGGTGTTCAGTTTCAGGAGACCGGCTATCAAGAGCAAATTAAAGTAAATGAGCTATGTGAAGAGATATCCTCCCTATACCAAGAACCAGCAGATTATCATGACCTGCTAAGTAAATTTGGGATTGCGGATAAAGGGTCAAGTTTTGTTAAGGAGCTATCTGGCGGCCAGCGTCAGCGTCTATTTATCGTCCTGGCATTGATCCCTGAGCCTGAGGTCGTTTTCTTGGATGAATTGACAACAGGATTGGATGCGAGGGCCCGGCGAGCTGTGTGGAAGATTCTTGCCAAACTGAAATCGAAAGGGTTGACGATTTTTCTAACCTCACATTTCATGGATGAGGTGGAGGTGCTGTGCGATCGCATTTGTATCTTAAAGAGCGGCAAATCCGTTTTTGAGGGAACGGTTGCGGAGGCGATTGAAGGCAGTCCATATGAGAAATTGGAGGATGCGTATCTTTGGTATACGGGAGAGGAGAAGGATGAGGATGAAGATGTTTCAGACCATGCTTAAAACTGAACTAAAGCTGTCTCTGCGGGGGATGGATATGTTCATTTTCGCTATTTGCGTGCCCTTGGTTGTCTTGATGATTCTTGGCATTATTTATGGGGACAAGCCAGCCTTTGATGGAGCGGGGTACACATTTCTTGAACAATCATTTGGCGGCCTTGTGACCATCGCCATCGCGGCTGGAGGCGTGATGGGGCTGCCGCTTGTCGTGTCAGATTATCGAAGCAAGGGAATCCTGAAGCGCTTCAAGGTGACACCGGTCAGTCCAGTGATGATCTTGATTGTGCAAGTCAGCATTTATACACTTTATGCGATTTTGTCCTTCATCTTACTATATGTCTGTGCGGTATTATTCTTCGATTTTCAGCTAACAGGTTCGGTTCTGTACTTTTTTGGCGGCTATTTGCTCGTCATCCTTTCGATGTTCAGCATTGGCATGATGGTCGGGGGAATTGCTCCTAATACGAAGATGGCGAGCGTGATGGCAAGTCTCTTATATTTCCCAATGCTGATTTTCTCAGGGGCTACCTTGCCATATGAAGTCATGCCAAAATCTTTGCAGAGGTTTGCGGACATTCTGCCGCTTACACAGGGGATTAAGCTTTTGAAGGCCGCCGTCATCGGGCTTCCGATTGAGAATGCGATGATGCCAATTGCTGTCATGGCAGTCATTTCGCTAGTTTGTATAGGTGTATCACTTATATTTTTTAAGTGGGAATAATCATCATGCATTCACGTTTGTTACAACCGCATTAAGTACCTGGAATAAAAGATTACCCTCCCTTCGCATACTAAGAAGAGCCGGCTATAGGAGGGAAACTTAATGAGAAGAAGTATTCGAACAGCCTGTCTTGGCATTTTTGTATGGGCTTTGTGCATGAATGGTGTACAAGCAGACGTACAGCTGACTCAAAATGAAAAAGCCTATTATGAAAATTACCAAAGTATATTGGGTGTCATGAAAAAGGAAATGGAGGAGGCGCCGGAAACAGGGAATCCTAGTCTTGATTTCATCTATGAGATGATTCCGCATCATGAAGCGGCGGTATCCATGTCTGAGAATGTCCTGACATATGGCCAAAATGACAAGGTCAAGCAGCTAGCTAAAAACATTATAAAAGAGCAATTGGCTGGTATTGAGAAAATGGAGGCACTGGAAAAGCAGCTAAAGTTGAATCCTAAGGTCAATAAGCTGGCCGAGAAATCCTATTTGAAAGCTTATCAGGGCATTTATCAAAAAATGATAACGGCTATGGAAGATGCTAAACCGACAGGAAATATCGATAAAGATTTTCTTGAAGAAATGATTCCCCATCACGAAGGCGCTATTAAGATGGGAGCTAATATCCTGAAATATACGCAAAATAAAGAACTTAAATCCATTGTGCAACATATTATCGTGACGCAGAAAAAACAAGCAAGAGAAATGAAGGCTCTTTTAAAATCGATTCAATAACTAGATGTAGATTTCACAAAACCACTTCTAGCCGAACAAATAGAAGTGGTTTTCTCTTGGAAGGATGTTGGCTGATCATATTTTTGGGGAATATGGCTCAAACCCATTTTCAAGTAATGAATCTTCCTTGTATAGTAAAGGATGATTGATATAACTACTGTACTTGCTTCGAGGAGGACCCGTTATGCTGAATGAACCCATCCGTATTAGATGTGGAATGATTATAGAGAAAGAGGATAAAATCCTGCTGCAAAGAAGTCCGGGTGTAAATCATTGGAGTTTACCTGGGGGGATGATGCAAATCGGTGAGAAATATGTAGATGCTGCTATCCGCGGGGTATTGGAGGAGACATCTTTAAAGGTGGAAGAGATGGAATTCTTTGGTATTCTATCAGGAAGAGATTGCTTCATTACGAATAAGTTCGGTGATCAGGCATTTCATTTGCAGGTTGTATTTATGGCCAAAGAATATACAGGGAAAGTTAAAATCATGGATGAATGCAACCGGGAGCATCGATTCTACAAGCGCACGACACTTCCGAGAAATCTCAACCCGCAGCAAAAATTGTTCATCAATAGCTGGAAAGAGAAGACACCATTACCGATTATTAATTAAATCGTAATCGTGGAGCAGGAGAATAAAATGGACCCAATCTTGAAAAAACAAGTAATGGGTCTATTTTCATTTTAGATGATATGAACCTACTAAAGGGAGGCCGCAAGTTGATTGATTACTGACCATATATTTAAATGTGGTGAGTAAGTAAGAGGATGTGGTCGGTTCTCATTAGGATATTTATTGCAAGAGTAAGCGGCAAAATGGATATGCTACTAGAAAAGTAAGAAAAGGTGGGGATATCTTGTGGATAATCTTCATACAGCATTGCTTATCATTGATTTGCAAATCGGTTCTTTCTCAATGGGAAAATCTATACATAAAAGTGAAGCATTATTACAGAACGTCCAATTCCTTATTTCAAGTGCCCGTATGGAGGGAATCCCCATCTTTTTTACAATACATAATGGTAAAAAGGGAACCCCTATCGAACAAGGAAAGTCGGGATGGAATCTACATCCAGACATTCAGCTATTGGAAGAAGACGTTATTATTGAAAAAGATTATCCTGATGCCTTTCAGCAAACAAATTTTCAGGAGGAACTTACTAAAAGAGGTGTCAAACGCATTATTATTGCAGGGATTCAATCGGAGGTATGTGTGGATGCCACTTGTCGGAGTGCAAGCAGCAAAGGATATGAAGTTATTCTTATAGAAGATGCTCACAGCACTTACGATACAACTATTTTGAAGGCACCTCAAATTATCAATCACCATAATCAAATTCAGTCACAATGGTTTGCTGTTATAAAGAAAGCAAAGGAAGCCTTTCCCTATAAGAGTAGATGAATAGTCTTGGTAGACGAATCATCTAGATAAAGCCGAGAGATTACCGTATTATCCAAAATAATTTATGCAGGGAAGAAGAGACACATTGGGAGTAGTGGCTTCAATAAAACATATGCTGATTAAATGTAAAGGGGGAACGTGCCAGTAATGACATGTTCCCCTTTTTCACTCTTACACCTTAACGTTCTCCTCATTAATGTGCTGAATGATTTCATCTAAGTCCTTGATCATGACATTTAGATCCTCTTGATGTCTCAAAGCCGCAAAGCGGAGGGAGGAGACAAACAGAGGATATAGATATGTATTGGTGACAATCTCCAAACACTCATATAGGTTTGAGGCATCCTCAGGCGCAATGACAGCGACCGTTGTGATTAAATAATCAAATTCATTATCGGTTGCATAATGGAGCTCAAAGATCTTATAGCCGGCATCAAGCTCTGCCTGTTCTGCTATTTTCTCCATTTCCTCCAGTAAGTAATCAATGTCTACGCTCAAGTACAGGGCTGCTTGTGGAAGGAAGTTGTATTCCGCAACAATGACCAAATAGTCCTCCCCATTCTCATCCTGCCATTTCGGATAGAGGAGCGGGAATACACCGGGAAAAGGGAAGTCAGTCATTTCCCCAAACTTAAAAACGGTATCCTTGAATTTCCTTCCATATGATATTAGATCCTCATAGCTGATTTCCTTCGCAAGCTCCTTGCTGATTGTATTCTCTTTCCCAACTTTTACGAATGGTTTCTTCAATATGCGGCCTCTCTTTCTATGGAAGTATGATCTTGCTCTTATCTCTTCATTATTCGGGAGTTTGGACGGATTCTCAATGACTATCTTTCTACAAATTACGACTTATTTTGTCTGTTTGTGTCTTAATTTGACGGTGAGCCATTATGCTTCATGAAACATGAGCAAAAAAACAACTGTCAAGATGGGGGAGATGATGAAGAGGATATTCAGAGTTTGTGTGATGCTGGTAAAGAGCGTTTTTTGAGCAGACGATTTATGAATGTAAAAGAAGGCGAAGAGGCCAAGAAAGACCGGGATTAATCCGATTATGCTGAAGCGGGGTGTCGGTTCAGCTAAAAGATGGGTGAGATAGAAGTAGACAAAAACGGCATTAATAAGGATGAGAAAGGATGAAAGCCATCTATTTTCCTTTACCATTAAAGAACAGCTCCTTTATAAATTTTATTTAGGATAGCTGAAAGATATGTTCTTCTAATGAAAAGTATACGCTCTTTTAAATGCAAAAAAAAAGGAAATCCTTTCGGTGAAAAATGAGGCTTGTACAAAACGAAATAAATATTCCTTAAAAACGAATGATTGTCACTTATTCTTCCTATTCAACAGCAGTTGGAAATACAAGTCCGTTCCATTCCGCGAAATGCACTCGCTTTCCTCTACTTCCCGCAGGAGTCGAGTGCATTTCGCTCCATTCCACTAGTCACTAATAGTAGAAAGTCACAATCAACTCGTGCATGGAAAATAACAAATAAAGACCCGAAGAATTAGACGATAGATTCATTCATTTATCGTCTAATCCTTCGGGTTTATCATTGGCTAAAATACTTATGTCCCAGCCTCACAGAGTATTTCGTTTTCACATGGCTCTGACTCGTTCTGTTTGTGGCCTGTCCGCTTTTTTTATATTGGACAAATAGCATCCAATTAAGACCGCTGACGTAACCATGACGGTTAGAAGGAGGTGAGGCATCATGACTCCCTTGAAAAGGAGGTTGTATAGAAATCCGCCCATGCTTCCGCCGAGGAGCGGACCGATGATGGGGATCCACGCATATGTCCATTGGGATGGTCCTTTGCCTGGTATCGGCAGGAGTGCATGGACGATGCGCGGCCCAAGATCGCGTGCCGGGTTCATGGCAGCTCCAGTTGTTCCGCCGACAGAGAGTCCGAGCGTGATAATCAGGAAGCCGACTGTCAGCGGGTAGAGTCCGTCTGTAAACTTATTCGCGCCGAGTGAGAGGACGCCGAACATTAGGACGAAGGTTGCGAGAATTTCGCTAATTAAGTTGGAGAAGGTGTGCTGAATGGCGGGGCTCGTCACAAATGAGCCGAGAATCACCGTTTGGTTCTTGGTTTCCTTCCAGTGAGGAAGATAGTGCAAATAGACGCCAGCCGCACCGATAATCATGCCAGCTAATTGTGCCACGATGTAAGCGGGAACTTGCTCCCACGGGAATGTTCCCGAGAAGGCAAAGACAAGTGTGAAGACGGGGTTCAAATGAGCACCGCTTATATGCTGAACCGAGAATATGGCCAAAGCGACAGCTAAGCCCCAGGCAATCTGAATGGCGAGCCAACCCATATTATATGAAAAAGATTTCTTTAAATTGGCGCCTGCACATACGCTGCCGCCAATGAACAGCAGGATGGCTGAACCGATGACTTCTCCCCAAAAGGCCTCCATGATGCATCTCCTTCTTTCTACTGTTAATCATCTAATATCATTGGAAATTGTATAGATCCCCATTTCCTTGTACGAAGAACTGGCTTTGTTCATAATTATAGGTCACCTTCGAGAAATCGAAGGGCTGCCCGTTCGTTAAGTAAAAGATGCTTTCCGTACTAAGCTTAGGTGAACCAGTCGGCAGCCCTAAATAGCCGGCCTCCTCCTCAGTTAGCTTTCCAATATTCATGAACATATCTGAGAAGCCAATCTTGAGTCCGAGGGCTTCCTTGATATAGTTGAAAATCGATTCAGTGGCTATTTCATTATTTAAGTAGGGAACAATCGATTTATTATAGTAGGATTCCTCAAAGCATAAGGTTTGCCCATTAATGTAACGAATACGCGTAACATGATAAACCTCCGCGCCAATCTCCATATTCAGGTTTTTGGCGATTTCCTCGGTTGCTTTACGGATATCGAGCTGCAAGACCTTTGAGGTGATCTGGTAGTCCTCAAGATCCTTCTTGAAACCTTGGTCTGATAAAAGACTGATATAGCCCTTCCTTTTATTTCGTCGGACATAAATGCCGCTGCCCCTAACTTGAAAGACAGCCCCCTTCTTTTCTAATAAATCAAGGGATTTCATGATGGTGCTTTTGCTGACGCCAAATTGAGCCATCAATGTTTCAAGTACAGGCAATTTGTCTCCTTGCTGAAGATTATTGCTCTCAATATATTTCTCTATTTTTAACGCGATTTGCTGATATTTTAACATGATTATTTCCCCGCTTATTCTTTTGTTTTTTTATTCTATATTATATCACGATTCGAGAAAAATAATTCAACAATAAAAATATTATTTGTGTATTGATAAATTATTACGTACTAATTATAATGTGAATATACAAACAAATGAAAGCGATAACATAGAGGAGGGTACAAATTGTCAGGTAAAGTTAGAGATTACAGCAAATTAGCTAAGGATATTTTGGAGGCTGTCGGGGGCGAAGGCAATGTCATCAGTGCTGCTCGATGTGCAACAAGATTAAGGCTCGTACTCAAGAAAACAACGGATGAAATGAAGCAGAAAGTGGCAGCGATGCCTGGGGTTATCACAGTCGTGGAAAAGGGCGGCCAGTTCCAGGTTGTCATCGGCCAGCATGTGGGAACCGTATTCGAGCATTTCTCTGAATTAGTCAATCTAGAATCATCAGATGAAGAGAACGGAAATAAGGGAACGGTACTGAATCGGGTCATCGCGACGATGTCCGCTGTATTTGCCCCATTTATTTACATATTAGCTGCAGCAGGTATTCTGCAAGGAACGTTAATTTTATTGAAGCTAGCTTTTCCGGCATTTGAGTCGACAGGCACATTCCAAGTATTTGATTTCATCTCTTGGGCGCCGTTCACCTTCTTGCCAATTTTCATAGCAATAACAGCAGCTAGACATTTTAAGACAAATCTGTATATAGCTATTGCTTGTACTGCTGCATTAGTCAGTCCAACATGGGCGTCTATGGCTGCTCAAATTGCCGCAGGAGAGAATATCACATTTATGGGTTTAGCTTTATCTGAAACAACGTATACATCATCTGTGCTGCCGCCGCTTTTCTTAGTGTGGATGTTATCTTATGTTGAACGTTTCTTAAATAAACGTATGAACGATGTTATTAAGCCATTATTTGTTCCATTTTTATGCATGGTTATCATGGTCCCGCTCGCACTTCTAGTTATTGGGCCAATCACAACAATGGGAGCGAACGGAATTGCGATCGGCTACAACTACTTGGCTGAGAATGCTCCTGCCTTAGCTGGTTTGATTATCGGTGGATTCTGGCAAGTGATTGTTATCTTTGGAGTTCACTGGGGTGTCACGCCAATGGTATTGGCGAACTTCGATATGTATGGCATGGATTCCTTCCAGGCTTATCAAACGATTGCGGTTATTGCCCAAGTCGGAGCCGTATTAGGTGTTGTATTGAAGGCGAAAAGCATAGAAACGAAGAAGGTTGGGATCTCTGCTGGTGTAACAGGCCTGTTCGGTATCACTGAACCAGCAATCTATGGTGTAACCTTGAAATTCAAAAAACCATTCATTTTCGGTTGTATCTCGGGTGCGATTGGTGCGATTGCAGCGAGCTTCTTCAATCCATACTATTTCGCTTATGCAGGTCTTCCTGGACCGCTTACGATCGTTAACGGTATCAGCCCGGATTATCCAATGTCTGTATGGGGGATTTTAGTGGGTGTTGCAATTGCAATTGTCCTTCCGATTGCGTTGATTCAAGTATTTGGTTTTGGTGAAGAAGAACAGGAAGTAACAGAAACAACAACTGACGCGGAAGCAAAAGAAGTATCCCGTCCAGCAGGCGTGCATGAAACAGTTGGAGCACCTGTTAGTGGAAAGGTCATCCCGCTTGCGGAAGTGCCAGATCCGGTATTCAGTTCTGGAGCGATGGGTCATGGGGTTGCAATTGAACCAACAGAAAATAAATTATATGCGCCATTTGACGGTAAAGTGGTGATGGTTGCACCTTCTAAACACGCGATTGGCATGCAATCAGATACAGGCATCGAGCTGCTCGTTCATATCGGTTTGGAAACGGTTGGATTGAATGGAGAGCCATTCGATTTGAAGGTGAAAGAAGGAGACCGGATCAGCAGAGGTGATTTGCTAGTCGAATTCGATAAGGATTTGATTGTTAACAAAGGCTTGCAAACGATTACACCAGTTATTGTGACTAATTCACATATTTATCAAGATATTGTTGTAGAAGATATCCAAGAAAGTAAATTAAATGATAAATTATTCACGCTAGTAGGTTGAGGAGGAACGATCAATGACAACATTACCAAAAGATTTCCTATGGGGCGGCGCTTTGGCCGCCCACCAATTCGAAGGAGGCTGGAATGCAGGCGGAAAAGGACCAAGCGTCGTTGACGTCATGACAGCTGGTGCTCATGGGGTAGCACGAAAGATTACGGACAAGATTGAAGAAGGCGAGTTCTACCCGAACCATGAAGCGATTGACTTCTATCACCACTACAAAGAGGATATTGCGCTATTTGCGGAAATGGGACTTAAATGCCTGCGCACTTCCATTGGCTGGAGCCGTATTTTCCCAAAAGGGGATGAAGCTGAGCCAAATGAAGAAGGCTTGAAATTCTATGATGATGTATTCGATGAATTATTGAAGCATGGAATTGAACCGGTTATCACCTTATCTCACTTTGAAATGCCGCTTCACCTCGCACGTGAATACGGCGGTTTCCGCAATAGAAAAGTCGTCGATTTCTTTGCGAAATTTGCAGAGGTTTGTTTTGATCGTTACAAAGACAAAGTGAAATACTGGATGACATTCAATGAAATCAATAACCAAATGGATGTGAACAATCCGATTTTCCTTTGGACAAATTCCGGCGTTCTTGTCGGTGAAGGTGAAAATGCGAAAGAAGTTATGTACCAAACAGCCCATAATGAATTGGTGGCAAGTGCGCTTGCTGTCGCAAAAGGAAAAGAAATTAATCCTGATTTCCAAATCGGAGCGATGGTTTCCCATGTGCCAATCTACCCGTACTCATGCAACCCGGAAGATATCATGCACGCTGAAGAGGAAATGCGCCAGCGCTACTTCTTCCCGGATGTACAAGTACGCGGATATTATCCTAGCTATGCGCTCAAAGAGTTTGAACGTGAAGGCTATAAGATTCAAATGGAAGAGGGCGACGATGAAATCCTGCGTAAAGGTACAGTCGATTACCTTGGCTTCAGCTACTACATGTCCACAACTGTTAAGAGCGATGTGAAGAATGATAATACAGGTGATATCGTAAACGGAGGCCTTGCGAGCGGTGTGGAAAACCCGTATATCAAGGCAAGCGATTGGGGATGGGCAATCGACCCGACAGGACTCAGATATACCTTGAACCGCTTCTACGATCGTTACCAAATACCGCTTTTCATCGTAGAAAACGGCTTTGGAGCAATTGATACACTTGAGGCAGACGGCTCTATCCATGATCCGGAGAGAATCCAATATTTAAAATCACATATTGAGTCTCTTGAGAAAGCAGTCAATTATGATGGTGTAGACCTTATCGGCTATACACCATGGGGCATCATTGATATCGTTTCCTTTACAACAGGCGAAATGAAAAAGCGCTACGGTATGATTTACGTAGACCGTGACAACGAAGGAAAAGGCTCCATGAAGCGTTACAAAAAGGATTCCTTCAACTGGTATAAAAAAGTCATCGAAACAAATGGCGAAGAACTGTAAATAGAGGAATGGAAGACCCGGAGCAGATTAACTGTCCGGGTTTTTTCAATATGTCCCGCATGGATTAGCTAAGGGGTGGGAAAAGCCAGGCAAAGCCCACCCTTTACGGGGCTGTAGGGTGGTCAATAGGTACTTCTAAAGCACAGCATTATCCACCGTAATAATGATTGCGCTTACGCCAAAATTGAACATCACAAAACTAGTTTGCCTCTATTGACTCTCCCCTAGGGTTAGACTTTATAGTTGATTATAGCAGTTCGAAAAAGAGGAGAGAAAACATGCAGAAAAAGAACTATACATTAGCTCTTTTATTAATGAACTTATTTATTGCCTTTTTAGGCATTGGTCTCGTCATTCCAGTTACGCCGACCATTATGAATGAGCTGAACCTATCGGGCTCCGTAGTGGGCTATATGGTTGCAGCTTTTGCGGTTATGCAGCTGATTGTGTCACCGATTGCAGGGAAGTGGGCTGATGTTTTTGGCCGGAAGCGGATGATTGTCATTGGGCTTTTGATTTTTAGCTTTTCAGAATTGCTTTTCGGGCTAGGGCAGCATGTAAGTGCCCTATTCTTATCCAGGATTCTTGGAGGGATTAGTGCATCCTTTATCATGCCGGCCATCACGGCCTACATTGCGGATATCACCACATTGAGATCACGCCCGAAAGCATTAGGATATATGTCAGCAGCCATTTCAACAGGCTTTATTATCGGACCGGGAATCGGGGGCTTTTTAGCTGAGATTGGTACACGGGTGCCATTTTTCTTTGCAGCAGGATTTGCTCTTTTAGCGGCGATTCTATCGATTATTACGCTTAAGGAGCCTGAACGAAATCCAGAGAATATAGAACTACCTGCAACTGGGAAACATAAAGGATGGAGACGGGTTTTTGTCCCAATCTATTTCATCGCATTCATGATTATTTTGATCTCATCCTTTGGCTTGGCCGCATTTGAATCCTTGTTCTCCTTATTTGCCGATCATAAATTTGGCTTTACCCCAAAGGATATTGCCATTATGATCACAGGAGGAGCCTTGATTGGGGCTGTCTTCCAGGTGGGGCTTTTTGACCGCCTGACAAGATGGTTCGGGGAGATTCGTTTGATTCGCTACAGCTTGGTACTCTCCACTATCCTGGTTTATGTACTGACAATTGTTGAATCCTACTCCATGATCCTACTAGTTACTTGGACGGTATTCATCGGGTTTGATTTAATGCGTCCGGCATTAACGACGTATTTATCGAAGATTGCTGGAAGTGAGCAGGGCTTTGTTGGCGGTATGAACTCCATGTTCACCAGCATCGGGAATGTATTCGGACCAATCATCGGCGGAATCCTTTTCGATGTTGACTTGAACTATCCATTCTATTTCGCCATTATAGTCTTAGCAATCGGGATTGGTATGACGCTGGCATGGAAGATGCCAGACAGTGCGAAAACAAAAGAAGCCGTTCATTCATGAAAAGTACATGCATAAGGGGAAGAGCTCCTCATATGCATGTACTTTTTCTATTATAATAAGGGAAAGGATGTGATTTTATTTGAAGGAAACATTGTATACAATTGGGGAAATGGCAAAGCTGGCGAATGTCTCCATTAAAGCACTTCGCTATTATGATAAGATTGACCTCTTAAAGCCCATTCATGTCGACCCCAACACTAATTACCGCTATTATAAGGATTCGCAGCTATCCCAGTTGGATCTGATTAAATCCTTGAAATATATTGGAACACCGCTTGAAGAAATGAAAAGGGCTCAAGAGATGAATCCTTGGCTTTTACTTGAGTTCATTTCCGACCAGGAAAAGCTGATTCAAAAGAAGCTCGATGATCTCTTGAAGATCCAGCAGAATATCGCTATTGTGAAGAAACGTATGCAAAGGCATCTTCAAACACCTGCCCTTGGGGAAGTGTTCGTATGGGAGGAAGAGGAAACAACTATTATCTGCGCTGCTGCAAAGGATTTGAAGCCGAATGATATCTCGAATGCCTCCTATAGTCAGCTGAAGAAGACAGTAGAGCCAATCAGCGGATTTTTAAACACGGGATTTGGGGCTGTGTTTCCGTATAAGAATTATACGGATATCGAGAGTATTTATTATGAAAGCATCTTCGCGCCGGTGCTGAATAATCAGATGAATATTCCCTTGCAGCCTGGAATGGAGATAGCGAAGATAGAGGCAGGTACATATGTGTATATTGCGGATGTGTATACCCCGGAGAAATATATGCGCAATTATCAGAAGCTGATGGAATTTGTCGAAACAAATGAGCTGATAGTCATTGGTGATGTTTATGAAATCTTCGGGGCGATGCATTATTCACCGAACCATCAAGAGGAATTTATTATTGAACTAAAGGTACGGGTTGCGAAATCGGAATAAGAGGGTAGTCTCATGAAGGTATATAAGCTGCGGAGGCCATTTAAAGGATATCGAAGAGGGGCCGAATTTTACTTGATCGCTCAGTCTGAATTTATTGGGGTGAAAGAATTCACTCTGCGAACAAAGGATTTGACCAAGACGATAACGGTGAATGAGCGTGAATTTCTAAATTTTTTTACCTATATTAGACCAAAGTGAAAACCACCTGGCCAAGATCAGTCGCCAGGTGGTTTCTTTTTATCCTTTGTATTCTACGCCTAAGCCTGTTGCAATCGCCATAGCCAAGTCGCTGTCTGCTTCCCCGAAGTTGTGTAGAACGCGATCTAGGATGTCCATACGTTTTTCTTTTACTGGCGTTAAATCATGCACCAGGTTCTTGATTAGGGCTTCTTTTGTCTCAGGGCTGTAGGAGCGGTAGATGCGTCCTGCCTGAGCAAATGGACAAGTCTTTTCAATTGCATGGCGCAAGGTTTCGCTGCCGGCTAAAGGTTGAGGAGCCTCTGCATATTCTTTTTGTTCCTTCGGAGTATCCTTATTGCTGTTCGGTTCAAAGTTAATAGGCTCTGTTTGCTGTCTATATGGCATTTCACTGTCACGCTGATTGTTGCTGACAGGAACATGCGGTGCATTGATTGGCAAGTGCAAGTAGTTTGGTCCGATACGGTGACGTTGGGAGTCAGAGTAGGCGAATAAACGACCTTGCAAGAGCTTATCCTCAGAAGGCAGCATGCCTGGCACAAGTACCCCAGGGTTAAAGCCGACGGATTCGGTTTCAGCAAATACGTTTTCGACATTTTTATTTAAGGTCATTTCCCCGAATTTCACAAATGGGAAATCCTCTTCAGGCCAGTCCTTTGTGGCATCCAACGGGAAGTAATCATAATTGTCGATGTCCTTTGGTTCAAGGAATTGTGCATATACATCCCATACTGGATATTCCCCGTTATCAATAGCGGTATAAATATCACGGGTTGCATGGTTAAAGTCATGAGCCTGGATTCGTTCTGCATCCTCTATGCTTAGGTTGATGATTCCTTGTCTAGGGACAAAGCGGATTTTCACATAGGTTGTCTTGCCTTCAGCGTTAATCCATTTATAGGCATGGACACTTGAACCTCTCATAGTTCGATAAGAGGCTGGAATACCCTCATCTGTGAACAGATGAATCAGCATATTAGTTGCTTCAGGAGTCAAAGACATGAAGTCCCAATAACGCACGGGATCCTGTATATTGGTCCGAGGGTCAGGTTTTAAGGAATGAATGACATCCGGGAACTTAATAGCATCTCGAATGAAGAATACCGGCAAGTTGTTTCCGACGAAGTCATAGTTCCCTTCCTCCGTATAGAACTTGACTGCAAATCCCCTTGGGTCACGCAGGGTCTCAGGGGAGTGAAGTCCATGGATTACGGTTGAGAAACGGGCGAACACGGGAGTTTCCTGGCCAACATTTTGCAAGAAATGCGCACTCGTATAGTGCTTCATGCTATTTGTCACGGTAAAGACGCCGTGTGCACCGAATCCGCGTGCATGGACAACGCGTTCAGGAACACGTTCACGGTTGAAGTGGGCTAATTTCTCCACTAGTTGATAGTCCTCCAAAAGGATGGGACCATTGGCTCCCGCTGTACGTGAATTCTGGTTATCCGCAATCGGGGCACCTTGGTTCGTTGTTAATTTCTTTTTACTCATGCTGCTGAACCTCCTCCTTTTATAGTTCATTAGTCCTATTCCCGAAATGATTGTGAAAATAAACACAATGTTGACGAAAAAATAAAAGGGGGGATTTTCAAAGAAAAAACGCTGCAAATGAAATTTGACAGCGTTTTCCTTCCTTATTATATACCCTTTAAAAAATACCAAACCATATTCGTGAAGTTGGCAACCTGCATCTCTAGCGGTGTCTGTGAAAAGGCAAGCTGCAATGGCTTGAGCAAAGGCTGAATGACACATTTTCGAATGCGCTCCTGCTTGAGCTCTGACACGATGGCAGAGAAGAGATCCTGCTGTTCCTCCGTGAATCCGTCCTGCTTCTCGAGATAAGCAGCTGTCTCTAATATCGACTTAAGTGTCATATCCCTCCGGTCAATATTGCTTCTGAGGAAGTGGAGGGAGGATTGGTTAATTAATGATTTATCTCCATCAATCATGCTTGGGTAGATCAGCTCGATATAGGAGAGAAGGACATCAACGATTCGCTCAACGGAGTGGGGCATATGAGAGATTCGCACGGTAAACATGACGTATTGCATCATACCGAAGAACAAGACGGCACATTCCAGTGCATATTCGCGGATGTCTTCTCCGTATAAATCAACAAAGCGGTGAGAAAGCCACTCCATTTCATGGAAGCGGTGGTGCAGGACCAGCTTCTTGTGCTCGGGCTCATTGGAGCTCATGATGGCCTCAAACACGGCATGTAAATTTCTTTCCTCATTCAGCTTCATTAGGATAGAGATTTGCTCAATGAAGATTTGCCGGTCATTCGGGTCCCTGCCCATCTGCATCTCCATGCGCAGCTGGCTTGCGTCATAACGCAGTCCCTCGAGAATCTCTGCAATACAATCATTTTTCGATGAGAAGTAATTGTAGAAGGTTCCTTTAGATATATTGGCTAATTCAATAATTTCTTGTATGGATGTTTGTTGAATCCCTTTTTCAACAAATAATTTTAAAGCGACGTCTGCAACATGTCTTTTTCGTTTATTCATAGGCCCTCCGATAGTCAATCTATGGTTTAATTATAAAATTCTTCTTCTTTAATCTCAATAATTTGAACCATAAGTACAATATACTTGATGTTTTTGAACGACTTGTATAAAATCATCTAGTATATAAATTTCAAAAAAGAAGAAGAGGGACCAGATATATGAATACAGCTTTGCAATCAAAGAAACCTCCATATATGATGATTGTGATTTTATTTGTTGGTGCTTTCGTTTCGTTTTTAAATAACTCTTTATTAAATGTTGCACTGCCATCCATTATGGTGGACTTGAAGATAGATAATTACTCTACCGTTCAATGGCTGGCAACAGGGTATATGCTTGTGAGCGGGGTATTAATTCCTGCCTCAGCCTTCTTAATTACCCGGTTTTCTAACCGCAGCCTTTTCATCACATCGATGTTAATCTTTACACTCGGCACAGCGATGGCCGCCTTTGCACCGAACTTTGCCGTTCTATTGTCAGGGCGGATGGTTCAAGCGGCCGGTGCATCTGTCATGGGGCCGCTCCTCATGAATGTTATGCTGATCAGCTTCCCTCGGGAAAAACGCGGTACAGCGATGGGAATCTTCGGCCTTGTTATGATTACGGCGCCAGCAATTGGCCCGACATTATCCGGATATATCGTTGAATACTTTGACTGGCGCATTCTCTTTATGATGATCTTGCCTCTTGCCGTATTGAGCTTATTATTGTCTGTTTGGAAGCTTGAGAATGTGATGGAAACGGATAAGACAGCTACGATTGATTATTTATCCGTTGTCCTATCCACCCTTGGATTTGGCGGACTATTATACGGAGTTAGCTCCGCAAGCTCTGACGGATGGACAGACCCAGTGATTTTAACCACTTTAATCGTAGGCGGTATTGCTTTAATCGCCTTTATCGTTCGCCAATTGAAGATGGAGAAGCCTTTATTGGATTTACGTGCCTATAAATACCCGATGTTCGCCTTGGCCTCTGTTATCGCCATCGTGAATGCAGTCGCCATGTTCTCAGGCATGATTTTAACGCCTGCCTATGTCCAAAATGTCCGCGGCATATCACCGCTCGATTCTGGCTTGATGATGCTCCCGGGAGCAATCGTTATGGGGATTATGTCTCCTATCACTGGTAAACTATTCGATAAATTCGGTCCGCGTGTCCTCGCATTGACTGGTCTTGTGATAACGGGAATATCCACCTATCTGTTATCCGAGCTGCAGATTGATTCATCGTACCCATACATCATTTTAATCTATACCTTGCGCATGTTCGGGATGTCTATGGTTATGATGCCAATAATCACAAATGGCCTAAACCAATTACCTACACGCTTGAACCCGCACGGAACAGCAATTAACAATACAGCCCAACAAGTATCCGGTTCAATCGGAACAGCTGTACTTGTCACCATTATGAACTCTGTGACGAAAACAGAAGCTGAAAGCATGATGACGGGAATCGATCCGACCACTGTCACCGAACAATCGATGGCATTGCTCGGCCAGCAAGCCCTTCTTTCCGGCATTCAATACTCATTCCTTGTCACATTAGGAATCAATATTGTTGCCATCGTTCTTGCTCTATTCCTAAAACGAGTTGATGTAAGCAGCCGTGAGGCCATCAGCAAAATTGAAGAAGCTGGGAAGGAAAAAGTCAGCTAATAAATAGATTCAGAGCTATCTCTGCATGTGAGATGGCTCTTTTTTGCGGATATAAATAAGCATAATGAAAGGGTAAGAGGGGAGTTTCAAGATGTATGAGATATTCCGCCTCCTGAGTATACCGCCAATCAAAATAGGCGTAATTAGGGTGGTTTTTAAGGTTTTTATTTGAAAACCACTCAAAATATGTTCAAAAAACCTTTCAGTTTGTCTATTTTGAAGATGGGAGCGTTCAGTGGTGTTGATTCTTATAGGAGATTTACAGAATTCCGAGTTTTAAGGGCGAACACAACCTGTTTTAGGGCAAAAACGTAGGTCTTATGGGCGGAAGTCCAGTGTTTAAGGGCGAAACGATCCCCTTTAAGGGCGAACGGCCGGATTTAAGGGCGATAATAATTGGGCATGGGCGACGCTGGTGTGATAAGGGCGATATTTTTCAAGTAAGGGCGGACACTTAAAGTTTAGGGAGAAACATAGTTCAAAGGAAGCTTACTTGGATGATTCGCCCACTGCTACAAGGAGCTGGTAAAATGGAAATAAGCGGAAGGGCATTTGCCAGAATGACAGTTAACTTGTAAAACTTGTTCGTTTTGGTTGCTTGAGTATGTGGGTGTACAAGAATGAACTATTAACCAGAAGTCGTGATAATTTGAACAGCAGCTATAACCCCATCTAAATTTGGAAGGGGTTACTTCAACATGCAGCTAATCAAAGGGCTTATTTATAGTCTAACTTTAACTTCAGTGCCGTCTTGAGCTTTGATGTCTACTAGCAAGAGCCCTTTATTCTTTTTTAGTTCCTTAACGATGGATTTTAGAATTTTTTTATCGATTGATGGCAAGGCAAAATTCGAGTGCGCCTTTTTTCTATCAAGGCTTGGCTCTGTCCATTTGTTAATCTTTTTCTGTAAGAATGTTGAAGACGCGATTGAGATAACGAGATTAAAGACCACATAGGGAATGGGAATAGAAAACTTGATGTCTTTCGTTTTCACTTTTACATGTATCATAAGCGAACCATCAATCGATGATGACTGAAACGGTATCCCCATTTGCCGATTTAACGTCAATGATAGGGCCATCTAACTCATGTTCAATCGCTTCAGTGATAAGGTTTATATCGAGGTCTTTAACGTATTTTTCCGATTGAGGAATACTTGCTGCGATGCTATGTCCAGCTGTTAGTAGCACCTTGATTAGTTTGATGGGTAAATTGACTGTGACGTTATCATTTTGAGCTGAAACAACATGAATTTTTAATGTCTTGTCTAAGTATCTAGCCGGCTTCTCAACAAGCTTATTGGCGGTTTCTTCTTTGTCCTTTAATACTTGAATTAGTTCAGAGCCTTTTTCTGCATCAATCTTTCCCTCTTGAACCATTGTTAACACTCGTGTAATTTCCTCTTTCATGATCGATTCCTCCCTATTCCTCTTTTAAAAGCTTAATAGCTTCTTCTGGTGTGATTTCACCATTCTCTAACATGGTCACAACTTTTTTCTCATCAGTTTCATTTTTCTTTTTCTGCTCATATCCAAGGGTTGAAATGATATCTGTCAGTTTACCGCGAACGGTTGGATACGATATCCCCAGTTCCTTTTCGACCTCTTTAATATTTCCTCTGCAGGTTAGAAATACTTCTACAAAATGAAGCTGATCCTTTGATAAGGAGGCCAGTTTGGATAATTCAAATTCGTTTTCTATCGTCGTGTGACAGTGGGAGCAGTGCAGCTTGGTGATATTCAATGTTTTACTGCAAACAGGGCAATCTGTGATTACTGGATAAGCCATATTGTACTTCCTTTCAGTTATTTGATTTGATTATATAACAAAGAATAGAATATATAAATGATAAAATTTAATTATATTCACTAATTAAATCAATAATATTAATTTGTAAATTAACATTATTGATTTCCCCACAAGTGAAATGCTAGTGCTTATAGCTTTGTTGATATGATAGACCGGAAGCAGAAGCTTTGACATCCCGTTCACTCCTATGATAAATTATCTCTAAATCAAGATGTTTAAATTAAAGATATTCATCTTAATCAATCGATTGATTAAGGTGATAGAAGGAGAAGAAAAATGAAAATCGGCATTATTTTAGGAAGTACTAGAGATGGACGGGTCAGCCCACAAGTGGGAGCATGGGTGAAGGAAATCGCAGATAAACGCGGAGATGCTACATATGAAATCATTGATATTGCAGATTACAAGCTTCCTTTATTAGGAGAAGCGAATGGGGACGCATCTGGTGCGGCAGCATGGGCTGAAGCGGTCAATAGCTGTGATGGGTTTGTCTTCATCGTTCAGGAGTATAATCACTCCATTACTGGAGCATTAAAAAATGCACTTGATTACTTACGTGTAGAATGGAATAACAAAGCAGCCGGAATTGTGAGCTATGGTTCTGTTGGCGGAGCGCGTGCGGCAGAGCATTTGCGCGGCATTCTTGGTGAGCTGCTTGTAGCTGATGTACGTGTACATCCTGCGTTATCTCTGTTCACGGATTTTGAAAACTTCACAGAGTTCAAACCGGCAGAAGTTCAGGTGAACTCTGTCAATGAAATGCTAGACCAATTGATTCCTTGGTCCACTGCATTGAAAACGATTCGCTAATCTGACAGAGGCAGAATGTGCAAGGCGTGCATTCTGCTTTTTTATACCCTCATGCGAAAAGAACCAAAATAGGCTTTCTTCATATTGTAGAAGTAAGCATTTGGTTAAATGCCTATTAAAGCAGAGGAGGCATTTGCATGGGGGTAGAATTGACCCTGATCCATTGGATTTATGTGTTGTTCATAGGCGGGATTATATGGTTGATGGCGATGCGGCGGGATACGTCACTGCTATGTATTGTCGGAATACTGATGATTGCCGTTCTCTCGACGGAGAGCTTGACCGATTCAGTGAGCGGTGTGTTTAATAGTTTTATTTATGCGATTGGGGAGCTTCTGCCGACGATTCTAATTATTTGCATCATCGTATCCTTGAGCCGGGTGTTGACGGATACGGGTATCAATGATGTGATGGTCTACCCATTTACGAAGATGATGAAGACGCCAGCTCTGTCATTTTGGACGATTGGGATTATCATGATGATTTCCTCTTGGTTTTTCTGGCCGTCCCCAGGGGTGGCGCTTCTAGGAGCCGTCCTGCTTCCAGCGGCGGTACGTGTGGGGCTTCCGGGGCTAGGTGTGGCGATGGCCATGAATTTATTCGGTCATGGCATTGCACTGTCTGGAGATTATGTCATCCAAGCGGCACCGAAACTGACAGCAGATGCGGCTGGTCTTCCGGTCAGTGCCGTAATGGAAGCGAGTATTCCACTTGTCATCACGATGGGACTTGTGACGACAGTAACGGCTTTTTATTTCTTGAGGAGAGATATGAGGAGGGGGACACTGAGAGCTGAGATGCCTGCCGCTTCAGAACCGGAGAGTGAGAAGGCGGAGCTTCTGTCCTCAAAGCAGAAGAAATGGTTTGCGGTACTCGTTCCCCTCCTCTTTATCATCGATGTGGCCTTGATGGCGGTCTTTGATCTTCAGGGGGGAGATGCCACCTCGCTAATAGGAGGGACAGCGATTGTCATCTTGATTGTGCTCACATTGTTTGCGCATAAATCGAAGGGACTTGAAGAGACGACCGCTTATTTGATTAAAGGGTTTCAATTCGGCTTTAAGGTGTTCGGTCCGGTCATTCCGATTGCGGCTTTTTTCTATTTAGGGGATGCTGGTTTCATAGCTATTCTTGGGGATGAATTGCCGAAGGGCTCCGCCGGGATTGTCAATGACCTTGGAACGGCGCTTGCCGGAGCAATTCCACTGACAAAGGAAATCGCAGCTGTGACGATAACGGCTGTTGGTGCTATTACGGGGCTGGATGGTTCGGGCTTCTCTGGGATATCGCTGGTCGGTTCGGTTGCTCAGCTGTTTGAGCATTCACTTGATTCTGGAGCGGCCACCTTGACAGCACTTGGTCAAATCGCGGCCATCTGGGTTGGCGGCGGGACCTTGGTGCCATGGGCGCTAATTCCAGCAGCGGCCATTTGTAACGTGAGTCCGTTTGAGCTTGCTCGCCGCAACTTAGTGCCAGTTGTCATTGGGCTTGTGGTAACAACGATTGTGGCTATGTTCCTTATTTGATTTTTCATGCAGTGGATGAGGCATCCACTGCTTTATTTCAGGAGGAAGCGGATTAGGGGTTTGTTTTCTCCAAGGGGTTGAGGGTACAATGGATATAAAGAAATCCTCCTAGAAGCAGAGGTGAAAGCAGGATGGCGAGAGTGAGAAAATTTTCCTCGAGTGAAATATTCACCGAGACGAAGAACTTACTGTTGAGCAATGGCTATAACGGTTTTACGATTCGGCTGCTTGCAGATGCGCTTAATGTATCAAGGGCGGCAATTTATAAATATTATCCGAATAAGGACGAGCTTATCATGGATTTCATGATTCATGAGATGTCGATCTTAATTAGAGATTTAAAGGCGATTGACAAGACGGCCCGTTTTGAGGTCCAATTGGATAATTTGTTAACGTGCATCTTCAAGAAGAAGGATCTGCATGAGATTCTCAGCATTGCCGCCATCATTAGTGACAGCGGAAATGGACAGGTCGCAAGAAAGAAGGAACATTTAGAGGAATTGCATAGGTCGATGTATCAGCCAATGGAGCGGATGATTGCGCTCGGCAAGGCTGAGGGTGTCCTATCAGCCCATTTGCCGGATGCGTTGATTCTAGGGTTCATCTTCCAGAGCATTGCGATTCCGAATCATATGAATTTGCCAGAGAAGGATTTTAGGAAGTTTATCTTTGACATGATATGTACAGGCATCTATAAGCCTTCTAAAGTGACAATTGTGTAACTTTGGTCTATACTAAGGTTAAACAATTGGTCACTTTATTTTTTTGTCAAAAGTGACACATGTGTAACTTTGGGTAAGGGGGAATTTGGTCATGTTTTTAGCATTAAAGGAATTACGGCATGCGAAATTGCGCTTCACAATGATTGGCGCGATTATCATGCTGATTGCCTGGCTCGTGTTTATCCTTTCCGGCCTTGGTAATGGACTATCAACTTTAAGTGCGGCAACGTTGAAAAATATGAATGCCGATTATGTTGTCTATGAGAAAGGAGCAGGAGCTTCGTTTAATAAATCGCTCCTATCGGCCTCTTTAGAAGAGGATGTAGCAAAGCAGGATCATGTAGAGGGAACAGCCCTCTTTGGTGCGGCAACAGCCTCTATTTCTCAGGAGGAAACGGATGAATCTGAGGACAAAACGGATGTTGCCATCTTAGGGATTGACCCAGGCTCCTTCATTGAACCAGAGGTAATTGAAGGCAGCGGGCTTGATTCCTCCATTGAAAACGGCGTGCTCGCCAATGAGACACTGAAGGATAAAGGCTATCAAATTGGGGATGAGGTAGTCATTGACAGCTCTACTGAAACTGTCAAGATTATTGGATTCGTGGAAAACGAAACGTTTAACCATTTACCGGTTTTGTTCGGAACGCTGGAGCAATGGAGAGCCTATCAGTTTGCGGCACCTGGCTCAAACAATGGCATTGGGGATGTAGTCAATGCGATTGCCGTTCAAGGTGAGGATGTAGATCCTGCGGTTATTGATAAGCATATCGATGGTGTAGAAACTGTAACAAAGGCAAAGGCAGTGCAAGGAATGCCAGGATACACAGCCGAAAACGGAACAATCATGATGATGCTCGCATTCTTAGTGGTTATTTCAGCATTTGTCATTGCGGTCTTCTTCTATGTGTTAACCATTCAAAAGACCAACCAATTTGGCGTGATGAAAGCCATTGGAGCAAGCAATGGTTTTATTGCTAAGACGATTGTGTCCCAAGTATTTGTGCTTTCCTTTATCAGCATTTTAATTGGGATTGGATTAACATACTTAACGGCGATGGCATTCCCAGAAGGCATGCCGTTTACATTGGATGGGAAGATGGTTATCATCTACGCGATTCTCCTATTGGTTATTAGTGTCTTAAGTTCGCTGATTTCCGTCCGCCGAATCACGAAGATTGATCCGCTTACCGCATTAGGGAGGGTTGAATAATGGCTGGTTTAGACTTAAAAGATGTAACAAAAACATATAAGGAAGGCAGTACGACGATTACTGCCTTAGACCATGCCTCCATTGAGGTGAAGGAAGGGGAGTTCGCTGCTGTTATCGGTCCATCCGGTTCAGGAAAAAGTACACTTCTTTCTATAGCAGGAGCACTTCTGCAGCCAACATCAGGCGAGGTATGGGTGAATGGTGAGAATATTGCTAAGATGTCCAGCAAAGATCTTTCCAGCCTCCGCCTGAAGGAGATTGGATTTATCCTGCAGACCTCCAACCTTCTTCCTTATCTGACGGTTTTGGACCAATTAATCGTCGTAAAGAAAATGGATGGCAAGGTTTCAGCGGAAGACCGCCAATTCGCTAAGCAGCTCTTATCAGAACTAGGGCTTGGCGATAAACTGAAAAAGTATCCGAATGAGCTGTCAGGAGGAGAGCGGCAGCGTGTGGCAATCGCACGTGCTTTCATAAATAACTCAAAGGTTATCTTGGCAGATGAACCGACCGCAAGTCTTGATTCTAATCGAGCTCATGAGGTTGTTCAGCTGATAGCCAAAGAGGTTAAAAGCCGTAATAAAGCAGCTGTCATGGTAACGCATGACGAGCGGATGCTCGAGTATTGTGATAAAGTATATCGGATGGAAGATGGAGTATTAACACTTCAACCATGATGATAGTGGATAGGAGGCGCCTTGGGCGTCTCTTTTTTTTGGGCAGCATGGAGGGAAATATAGCAGTGCTTAATAATCCCTACAAATTCTCGTTATACTTTCTATATTTTTCTTTGGTTCTTGTAAATCTATTATTAATGAATGAGGATATCTCTTTTTAATTTTTTCGTTCCTTTATTTGACGTGTCACTTCCACTATATAAAACAAAAAATACTTTCTTATTCTTTAAATTGCATTTATGCAGTATTGAATTTGCGGGGGGCAGGCTAATCTTGCGTTCCAAATAGGCGAACCAATATACACTTCATTATACTTGTCTATATCAAGCCCTATTGGTTTTATCCTTGTTCGTAAACCTAGGAAAGATATAAACCCTCCAACAAACATCGATAGAACAAAATTCTTTGGTAACGCTCTGCGCTTAGTTTCTACTTTATATACATCAAAGCCATCTTTTTTCAATTCTGATGCAATTAAATCACCATTACCGGTTAATGAATAATATAAAAATCATTTTTTCATCGATGAATATGACTCCTCGTATTTATACTTTTTATAAGGCTATGTTTAAACGTTAGTGTTGATTTTCACTGCAGATAGGACGCTCTCCGCAAAGTCGCATCTTTAGAAAAATCAACATTCAATTATAACAGGCCCTACATATAAAAAGGAGCGTTCAATTGTCTTTAGGAGATTCCTTTGGCTACCGCCCGAAATAGTATCACAGAACAAAGTCAGCCATTTTTTCAATGTAATTCGCTGAAAGTGGTTTTAATTCCGCGTTATTATACGCATAAAAGCCAATTCCATTTACCCCTGCAGCTTCAAAATCATTAATTGAATCACCGATTAAAATGGTTTCTATTTTGAGGTAGCCATTATCTTTCATGACCTGCTTGACCAAGTCATTCTTATGAGTCGGCGACCCATGAATCGATTTGAAATAATGGGCGATGTTTAATTGCTCGCATAAATACTTCAATTCATTCTCGTCTGCTCCCGATACGATATGGAAGTTAAATTTCGTTTGATTATCCTGAATGAACTGCACAACTTCTGAAATTAGATGTTCTGGGTTATTCAATTCTTCCTTCGCTATTTCAGAGAATTTATCGGCATAACGCATGATATCTTTTTCTTCATATGGAATACCTAAAACCTCTTCAAAGAAATATTTGATTTTCACATAGCGGGACAATCCCCCATTTAAATTGTGAAAATCTAATAAGATTTTTATCGCCTCAGAATCATACCCTTCGAAAATCTTCCGGAATGCCTCTGATTTAATCGGCATTGAATCGATAATAACCCCGTCAAAATCAAATAATATATTTTTGATCATTATGATATCTCCTTATAAATTACCTGAAATCTTAATTTTTTTATATTACCATAATGTCTATTTGAAAAAAAGGTTCTGACAGATTCCAATCGTGTTCGTTGATTCAATAGGTGATGTACGGAGATTCACCATCAATTATCTAGAAGTTAGAGGAATCCAAAATTCATGCAAAGTAACGAAACTTAGGTGAGGGGCTGCAATTTGGTTTTTGGAGAAATATGTATAATTATGGGGAATTGTTACGTATTGTATTAGAAATGAATGGGGTCAATTGAGCTATGAATAAAGAGAATCACATTGATATGGATGAGAATGAATGACTTTATTTGTAGAAGCCTCCAGATAAACCGTATGAAAAGCTCTCCATCAATTATCTGAAAAATCCGTCTTTTTAGGTCTTTTTACTTAATGATAGATAAATAAATAATCCTATATTAGACATCATAAAAAAATTCTTTGGTGGTCAAAAGTGAGTAATTTATCACAAGAAGTTGAAGTTTATTTTAAAAAATTCATATATATAAGAAAAATGAGTAAATATTACCGAATTTATTCATTTCCGGGATATGGATTGCAATTTATGCCAAATGTTTGAATAATTTGATATATATAAACGATTTCTGGGTGATTTTGCACATTAAGTGAAAGGGGATGAAGGAAAGGCATGCTTGAATCAAAAAGAAGAGCCATTATTTTTTTACTATTATCTTTATTACTTGCTATTATAGCTGGATTTCTTGTTCTGCAGAAGGTTAAGGCTCTGAATAATGATTTGGGAACCGTAGTGAATGTTTATGCTGCCAAATCGGATATAGCGTCAAGGCAAGATATTACACCTGACTTGATTACAACGAAAGAGATCCCAAAGAAGTATTTGGAGAATTATCATATTACCAATATCAGTGACCTGGAGAATAAGGTTGCTGTAGTCCCTCTATCTGCTGGGGATGTCATTTCAAAGAATGTTTTAAAGCAATCCTCCGTCGTCATGGAGGAACATAATCGGTTAATTTCTGTCATGTCTGATGAGAGAGTCTTTTTTGACGAATCTCTTGAGGCGTTAGACAGGGTCGATATTATCGTATCAGAGAAATTTGGGGACAAACCGAAAACAACGATTTTTATGAAGGATGTAAAGGTAGCTCGGATTGCGAAAAAGAGTGATAAATTTGCCGGCGTGCAATTGGAAGTTCCGCTAGAACAAGCACCTCAATTAATACATATGCAAAATTATGCGGATAGCGTGCGAATCGTAAAATCGAATGTCGGACAGCCGGCCGAAGAGCTTGAAGAAGCTGGGAAAGAGGATAAGGAAGTGAAACAAGCGGAAACCGAAAAAGCGTCAGCTAAAGAAGAAAAGGAAGAGACAAAGGACAAGAAAGATGACTCGAATGAAGCAAAAGATAAGAAGGATGAGTAAGGGCTCATTTAAATAGAGATGACGGGGGAAAGCCAAATGAAACAAGATGTATCATTACTCATTGTCGGAGATGAAGATAATACTCTCTATGCTGGTATCGAAGGATTTCTTTCCAGCTATCCTAAATGGGACTTAGTATCGGCCAGCCGCATGATTGAGCATTTGGAGAAAGATGAACATACCGATATAGCCATTGTGTTATACAGGCAAGAAGCTGCTAGCATAGATGTCATACAAACTATTAAAAAGACAAGTCCTACAACAGCAGTAGTCTTTTTGCATCATGTGCAGGATTTCCAGCTTGCGCGTGAAGTATTGCGTGCTGGAGCGACTGACTATCTTGTTATACCAGATGAAAAGGAACTGTTCTCTGAGAGAATCGACTTTCTAGGCAATATGGTTAGAGTCCGTAACAAGCAAGGAGGAGCCAGCACCTCGGTGTTCTCTAAAGGGCGAGGTGAGGTCATTGCTTTCTACAGTGGGAAGGGTGGAAGCGGCACGACCTTGATAAGTTCAGCATTCGCGCAAACCTTAAAGCTTGATTCAACAGCGGAAGTCATTCTAATCGATTTCAATCTTCAATATGGCGGGGTTGAAACATATCTCGGAATTGAGGAAAACCGTTCGCTGGTTGATCTAAAGCCTGTCATTCATGAGATTAGTGACAGCCACATCCGAAATGTAACGGAAAAGGAGCGTTTCTCAAAATTAGAGGTCTTGCTCAGCCCGAGGGATGCTGAGATGGCAGAGGCAATAGATGAGGATTATATGAAGCGGCTTATTCGTGCTTGTAAGAGAAGCTTTGATTTCGTCATTTTAGATGTTCCTAGCCATATCGACATTACTTCCTTTGCGGCGATTGAGGAGGCAGATAAAATCTTCTATTGCATAACGCCAGATACCCCTTCCATACGGGTATTCAAGAGCGTAGAGGAATTATTCAAACGTTTAGGTATTCATTTAGATGAGCGCCTTGAGGTGGTGGTCAATCAGGCTGGCAAGGATGCGGAACTTACCGGTAAAGACCTTAGCCGCTTTATTCAATACCCATTTGCGGTTGAAATTAAAAAAGATATTAAAGGAGTTCTTCATTCCATCAATAAAAGTGAGCCAATCCGCAAGGAAGCTAAGGAGAAACGATTGCCCTTGGTTGCCAAGGATATTCAAAAATGGGTCGGCAGCCTGTTGAAATAGACAGTTGACTGGTGAAGGGAGAGTGAATGATGGCGCTATTCAGTAAAAAGAGGGATGTCCCGCAGGATTATGCGGTCAATGGCTATAGTACCTCGCAAACAAACCCTTATATTGATGAACTGGTAGAACACTATAAAACGAGATTATTAACAGAGACCAATCTAGAAACATTAACCTCTTTATCAGAGGGTGAGAAAAGACTGACGATTGAGCGTCTAATCAGTACCTTCATGTCAGAGGAAAAAGTCGTTATCCCAAGGCATGACAGAGAAATGATGCTCACGCGTCTGATTGATGAGTCTGTTGGATTCGGTCCCCTTGAGCCTTTATTGAATGATGAGAGCATTACAGAGATCCTTGTTAACGGTCCGAAGGAAGTATTTATTGAGAGAAATGGAAGGCTTGAACGCTCAGATATTGAATTTCGTGATGAATCCCATGTCAGGCATATTATTGACCGGGTTGTTGCACCGCTTGGCCGTCGGATTGATGAGAGCTCACCAATGGTAGATGCCCGGCTCCCAGACGGCAGTCGTGTCAATGCCGTAATACCCCCAATAAGTTTGAATGGAACATTAATATCCATCCGTAAGTTTCGCAAAACGCCATTTGAAATGCAGGATTTGCTTGAATTTGGTTCCTTGGATGAATCCATGATTACGTTTTTGGAATCCATTGTAGAGGCTAAATTGAATGTGCTGATCTCTGGCGGGACAGGGAGCGGGAAAACAACGTTCCTAAATGCGGTCGCAAAATCGATTCCGGTGCATGAAAGGGTCATAACGATAGAGGACTCGGCAGAATTAAGGTTAAACAGAGGTTCCGTTGTCGGACTGGAAGCAAGACCTGCGAATGTGGAGGGGAGTGGGGAAATCTCCATTCGTCAATTAGTGAAGAATGCGCTCAGGATGAGACCGGACCGAATCATTGTCGGTGAGGTTCGTGGCGCAGAGGCTTTTGATATGCTGCAGGCTATGAATACAGGTCATGAAGGTTCGTTGACGACCGTCCATGCGAACTCTCCTTCAGATGCTCTTAGCAGGGTTGAGGGAATGGTCATTATGGCGGGGATGGATTTGCCATCTCATATTGTCCGGGAATACATTGTGGGTGCTCTTGATTATATTGTGCAAGCTGAACGTCTATCGGATGGGAAGCGAAAAATCATGAATATTTCAGAGGTGTCAGTGGATGAGGAGAATCAAATTCAGATTAGAGACATCTTTACATTCAAACGGACAGGCATGGGTGCAAATGGTGAAGTGCTAGGCTATCATACGGCAACCGGTCTTATTCCTAAAGTCCTTCAACGTATTCGTGTCTTTGGCATTGAAATGGATGAACGTCTATTTACACCAAAGGAGGAGTTTGTGTATGAACGAAATCATCTACATTCCCCTACTATCTAGTTTGGCTGTACTCGCTTTTATTGCATGCATGTATTCCTATTTGGGCTATCGAGCGCAAAAACGTGAATGGAAGCAGAAGATATCTTCATGGTATCCGGAGAAGAAACGAACGAGCTTTTTCAGTGGACTAGGAGATAAATTTGATAAGACTGACCGTGCGAAGGAGCTTGGCGTGAAATTGCACAATGCGAACCTGCCGCTTGCCCCGTCAGAATATCTTGCCTTTCACATATTGGGTTTCCTGGCTCTGTCAGTCCTATTTACGAATATGTTCAAAATTCCTTTTCCCTTGAATGTCCTGATTCCTCTGGCACTATCTTATTTTGCGCATTATACGTTGTTTATGGTGCGGAAGAATAAATATGAAGAACGGTTTAATGACCAACTAGCGGACGTTTGCCGTTTGCTTGGCAATGCGGCACGGTCAGGGATGACCTTGAATCAAGGGATTGATTTAGTGGCAAGGGAAACACCGGCGCCGGCAGGAGATGAATTTAAGCGCATTTCACAGGAGTTAAGGCTTGGGGTGCCGCTTGAATATGCGCTTCGCTCTATTCAGAAACAAAATAAATCCAGAGAATTTCAGCTCTTTATTGCCACGCTTCTTATTCAGAAAAAAACCGGCGGCAATTTAGCGGCCATTCTTGAATCAATGTCCAATACATTAGAGGATCGGAAAATCCTCAATCAATCGATTAAAACGATGACAGCGGAACAAAAGTACATCTCGTATATCGTTCCAGCTATGCCAATCTTTCTTGTGTTAATCATGAATGCCTCAATGGATGGATTTGTCGACCCATTATGGACGGGCCCGGGAATCGTATTGCTCTGTTTATTTATTGCAGGTGTGGTGCTCTCTTTCTTCCTGATTCGAAAAATTACAAATATAAAGGTGTAGTCTATGGATGCTCTCATCATTTTAAGCGTTTTATTATTCTGGTTGTTTTTCTCTTTAACCATTCGGCATTATAACCGCTACCTGGATGAAAAAAGAGGCTTGATTAGCCATATAGCTGATACCGTTCAGGATGGCTATCTAGGAACTAGCCGAAAACGAAAGAAGAATTCTAAGCTGACGGAAAAGATATTTACGTATTCCGATGACTTTGCTGATTTGGGCAAGCGCATTAACTTCTTCAGCGAAAACAAAGAGATTGAGGATTTATTAAGGAGGGCTGGCCGGCCATATAACTTTACGCTCGACCGGTTTCAAGGGCTCAAGATATGGCTAGCAGTGACCCTGTTTTTCGCCTCTTTAATCTTTTTAATTCTCGGCTTTCCGCTGGCACAGTTTGGTCCTATTCTATTGCCTGTTCTTGGTTTTTTGGCTCCCGTATTCTGGCTCAAGAAGACTGCTAAGAAGAGACAGGAGGAATTACGGCAAGATCTGCCCGATTTCCTTGATACAGTCAGCACGAGCTTGCAGGCTGGGGTCAGCCTAGACCAAACATTGCGCGAGGTAATTCGCTATTTCGATGGGCCGCTTCATGAGGAGTTTTCCCGGTTTAATCATGAAATTGAATTGGGCGTTCCGCGTGAAATGGCCTACAGAGGTTTATTAGAAAGAAATGATACCAAGGAATTCCAAGGACTGATTAAGTCACTCATCCAAGGCCTGAAGCTCGGAGTCCCGATTGCGACTACCTTTAAGGTACAGGCTGAGGATATGAGGCAATTCCGTGAAGAGAAAATTAAAGAAATAGCAGCCAAGGCCTCTCCGAAGGTAACCATGGTAACGACTTTTGTCGTGGCGCCTGTATCACTACTCATTATTGCCGGCTTAATGATCTTGAATATGATCTATGGAGATAACAGTCTAGGAAGTTTATTTCAGTAACCCCTCCCAAAGGGAGTTATATAAATCATTTATTATATAGGAGGAATATTATTATGAATTATCTAACGGAAATGTATGTTAAAGCAGCTTCAAAGGTTGACGGTCATTTAAAGAATGAGAGGGGTTCACAAACACTGGAGTGGATTGGAATTGCGGCAGTGATTGTTATTTTAGTTGGATTGGTGTCTACGGCTTTTAGTAACTCGGATTTTGGGGGGACCATTTTAGGCAAACTTGAATCTCTTCTTGATAAAATGATTGCCGACTAATACTTTTTGAGGAGTGTACAACTTGAAGAAATTGACCATGGTTACACTTGCTCTGCTCCTTTTAATAGGCTGTTCAGATAAGGAGCCAGACCAACAGAATGCATCTCCTGAAACTACTCCTACTGAGGAAGTAAGTAATAAGGAAGAACGTCCAGCTAAAGAGACAGATACAAATCAAGATAGTGACAAATCAGAGGGGAATTGGATTGATAAATTTGCAGAAGCACCTGAGGTGAAGATAAGTCCCGAATACCTGGCTAATCAACCACAAGGTCCCTATGCAGAATATAGGTTTTCAATGGAGAACGAGAAGTTCGAAGAGTTATTTGAAGGGATGGATGGAATTCCTGCTGATGCAACGGAGGAGGAGTTAGACAAAGTCTTTAATTACATTGTCAGCCAGGTATCCGTTGATCTCACAGATCCACAAACTATAGTAGATAGTTGGAAGATTGGGTCGTATGGTAATCCAGAACTTGAAGACTCTCGTTATCATTTCAAAGAAAACTACAATATTGAGATTCTCATAGACTCAAGCGGAAGTATGGCTAATCTGGCGAATGGGAAGACGAGAATGGAAGTAGCTAAAGAAGCCATTCATCAATTCCTAAAGGATGCTCCTGAGAATGCAAATGTTGCGCTGCGCGTATATGGACATAAAGGAACAGGTTCTGACGCCGATAAGGAACTTTCCTGTAAGAGCAGTGAGATGGTTTATTCATTTGATTCTTATGATGAAACCAAGTTTACTAAAGCTCTAAATGCGTTTGAGCCGGCCGGTTGGACACCATTAGCACAAACAATGCTACAAGCTAAGGATGATATGAAGAAATTTGATGGAGACACGAACACGAATATGATTTATGTCGTGAGTGATGGTATAGAGACCTGTGATGGTGATCCAGTTGAAGCAGCTAAATCATTTGCAGAATCTAATATTAAGCCTATCATCAATATCATTGGATTTGATGTCGATGGAGATGGACAAAAGCAGTTGAAAGAAATGGCGGAACAAGCAAATGGAACATATACAAATGTATATAATAGCGAGCAATTATCCTCGGAGTTTAAGAAAGCGCAAGATGCATTAGAGGAATGGAAGAAGTGGAAAGAAAACGCAGAATACCAGGCTGATAAAGATAGCAACCGAAGATATTTGGATACAAATTATTTGGAAAATGAATACGTGAATACACTTTCTAGGCAAGAAAATAATACATTTTTTATTATTGGGAAATTAGAATCTCTAGAATTAATAACAACTGAGCAAAAAAAATATTTAAATGAGAAAAGAATAGAAGTTGAGCAGCAAATGAAAGAAGCTATCTCGAGTATTATGAGTGATCTAGAAGAGATAGATGCAAAAACCCTAGAAGAAACAAAGAAGCAAATCCAAGAGAAATACAATCAAAACACAAATTAAATAGGAATAGAATAGACACCTAGATTATCAGCCGTTTCCTAGAATGAATGGGGAGGTTTGGTTGAAGAGGAAAGTGTTAAAAAAACTGCCTGTTTTATTGGCCATTATGTTTGTTTTGTTCCAATCCTTCCTTGTTCCGCTAGCAGGTGCAAGC
This sequence comes from Bacillus sp. FJAT-27916, assembly GCF_001183965.1. Lineage (GTDB taxonomy): Bacteria > Bacillota > Bacilli > Bacillales > Pradoshiaceae > Pradoshia. The sequence continues at coordinate 3,792,780 of NZ_LFZV01000001.1, read as the reverse complement.
TGGTCCGGAACTGCCTGGAAGGGTGACTCCTGGACCGGTGATGCTTGGAATACGGAAGGTTTCTCGTGGGAAGGAGAAGCTTGGGATCCTGGGAAGGGCTGGATTCAGGATGGCTGGGAGCAAGATGGGTGGACGCAAGAAGGCTATACACAAGATGGTTGGACAGGTGATGGAATAAGTGCAATTGACCCGGCAACCGGGCAGCCATGGACGGGGAATGGAATAAACGGAATCAATCCCGCAACCGGGCAGCCGTGGACGGGGAATGGAATAAACGGAATTAATCCCGCAACCGGGCAGCCGTGGACAGGGAATGGAATAAACGGAATTAATCCCGCAACTGGGCAGCCGTGGACGGGGAATGGAATAAACGGAATTAATCCCGCAACTGGTCAACCATGGATTGGGAATGGAAACAATGGAATTAACGCGGCAACCGGCCAGCCATGGGCAGGACAAAACGGGAGCGGAATTAACCCGGCAACAGGATTGCCATGGATAGGTATTGGTTCCCCAGGGGCTGGATTGTCCATAAGTAAACCTGGCGCTAGTGGTGCTGCTGAATCAGATGAATTGGATATTAATCCATATGATATTTCAAAATATGTCATGAATGATCTCATTGTAGGTCAGGTGAATATGACTAAAGACATCGCTTCTGGTGACTTTAGCTTTAAACGCCCTAATGATATTTATGGATTAGTCCTAAATGGGTTCAAGTTAGGAATGGGTGATAACAGAGCCTTAGTCAACATTGATGATGCATATGGAATGGCGAATGCTGGGGTCGATGGAGTAGATGCTATTAAAGCATTAATGCAATATCGTAGTATGTCACAGACTGCTATTAACACCTACACAAGCCTGTCTGAACCAGTGTCCAGTATCGTAAGTACGGCTAGTCCTGCTATGAGTGTCTTATCTAAACTTAGTGTGGCAACGGCATCTGTTGGGACTGTGTTTTCTGCAATCGATACTGTCAAAAATACAGGTAAGGCAATAGAGGTATCTCAGAATAACAATAGTACTGGGGCCGATAAAACAATAGCGGTAACCGAAGCTACGGCATCTCTTGGAGAGGTATTAATGAATGGTGGTGCCATTGCTGCTGCTATACCGGGGGGACAAGCGATAGGAGCAGGATTAATTATAGCTGGCGCTAGCACTTTTTTTGTATCAAAAGGAGTAAAACTCGCTGTCTCAAATTGGGGTTCAATCAAAAAGTATGCTGGAAGTGCTAGAAAGAAGGTTGGGTTATTCTTTAAATCAATTAAGGGAGCTTTTTCTTAATAGATAGAAGTAATATATAGGGAGGCGATAGTCTCCCTCCCTATATAATAATTCTGCGTTTTTCTTTATGTAAAGGATAGTGAATGTGATGGATAAATTAGTAGTTGAAAAAGAAGCAAAAAAATATAAAAGGTTTTTTGAAAAATACACAGTTATGCCTTTTGCTTATACGGAGAGAACAAATACATGGATGCTCGTTGAGTACAAAAAGCCTACCAATAAGGAACAGGCATCGGGATTTTCCATTTTCCCTGAAAAACAAATGACACTTGAGGAAAAGGAAGAGATTATGAGTCATTTTGCCTCTGTTTTTGGGGGGCTTTTGAGGATTCGTAAAAATATACTCCACCGCATTAGGGTTACAGAGGAGATAACAAGGACATTAGAGAGAATGAATCAGCTGTTATCCAATTGGGCTGATGATGAAGAAAAAGGAAAATTGGTATATGATTTTAAACAATTTTCTAATTTTGTTCTATGGTGTCAAAAAGAAAAAAATGATAAATTCCAGTTGACCCAGCAGATTGAACAGAAACTATTTAAAACATATAGCTTTACAGCAGAAGATAGGAAATGTCTAACAGAGGTTATTCCTCATTTTGATGTAATAGTCTATTTACAGATGAAACGCCAGGAAGAGCAGTTAGAATCTAATTGTAATTTATTGGAAGTATTTAGGAAAGATAAAGGAAACCTAAGCAAAGAAGATGCTTCTTATGCAGAGAAAATTTTAGATACCTATTGTAATGAAGAGGCTGAAAGAACTTTAAGCCAGGTTCTTGAGAAGGAATTTCTGCCATCTTGGCGAGAACTTCCAGGCAGTATCGATAGCTATAAGGAATTATTAGAATCCTCTAAAGAACAGTATTCTAACAGAGAGAAAGCGGATTTAGCTTTTAATTTAAGTGTTCTTCGTAATTAATGGGCTCCAATTAATGCTAATGACGTAAATCTGATTAATGATGTAAAACCTTAATACCCCGACACTTTGAACTGTCTTCTGGATGATTGCTGTCATAAAGAGCAGTAGGTTTATAGAACTGGAGAGAATTTGTAATGATATTGGAAGTTGTTTACTTTTTTTCGATGTGTTGATAACCTACAAAAAGCCATTGCAGGAAAAGTTAAACTATAGTCATTATTAGTCCTGGATCAAGTCTGTGACCTAAAATCCGGGTTTATATTGAAGGTTTTGATAGTTAACGATCATGATTATCTAGTGGAATTTGCTTTTACTCCTTTTTATATCCAAGTTGTATGGAATACTTCCTTACAGGAAGTTAAGTAATAATATTTAGTAGATTGGGTGATTTGTATGGATAAACCTATTCGTGAAGCGTTCTCATTGTTTTCAAGTCGATTTGAGCATATTTTGCTGTTGGGAGTCACGATAGTATTACCTTTATTGCTCCTTCATTCATTTTTATCCAATTATATTATGGCAGTGACTCCGACATTCTTTGGAACAACGATAATAGCGGACGTGTACATAAGCTTTTTGACGATTTTGTTGCTGCTTTATGCTCAGGTTCCATTTATTCGGTACATGTTCAATGAATATCAAGGTAATGAAGGAAGTTTGCGGAATGCATACTACTATTTCTTTGTTAATGGTTTTGAATTTTTTATGTTTGCTGTAGTGGCTAGTTTAATAGCGACCTTAGGGTTGGTTTTATTTTTTATTCCTGGTCTCATTATCATTACTCTCCTTTACCCAATTCCGTTCATTGCAACGATGGAAAATAAGAGTGTTTGGAAAAGTGTTAAGTCAGGACTCAGATTAGGCAGGAAACACTTCTTTAAATTATTTATACTTGTATTCCTGTTTGCTTTTATTGAGCTGTTTATTTCCTCGGGTATAACTCTCTTAATTTATTCACTCACTACCTCCTTTGCGGCACAGTTATTAGCCCACATGTTCTTGAACCTTCTCTTCTTCCCTATAATTACGTTAATCATTAGCGGATACATCATTAAGTGGAGAGAAGAGATTTATACAATTGAAAAGAGAGAAACCGAAGAGGGGTGGACGTAATGGACTTCAAGCGAGCAGTCAGTGAGGAGGAAGGTTCAGCCACATTAGAATTTCTAGGAATGGTCCCTCTTGTCTTCATGGTTATGATGATTGCCTGGCAGTTTGTTGTAGGTGTGCATGGAGTAATTGTTGCTCAGTCAGCTGTGAATGAGGCAGCCAAGGTTTATTCCATAACTGGTGAATGGACAGAGGCGAGAGCAGCGGCGCAATCGACTGTGAATCATATTAGTTATCTTCAATTAAAGAGTGCAGATACAGCGATGACAGGCGATTCCCAGTTCAATGCAAAGGTATCGGTTGACATTAATCTCGTGTTCTTGCCGGATATGCTTTTCCCGAATGGCAAACCATCCATCCCATTTACGAGTGAGGCTAGCGGGAAGGTGATTGAATGAGAAAGTCACCTCTTCACAATGAGAGAGGGAATATCACACTCTTTCTCCTAGGCATGATTAGCATCATGTTTATTTTGTTTATGGTCATTATAAATTTCGCAAATGTATATGCCGTTAAAGAGAAATCCTTTACGACCTCCCAACAGGCAAGTCTTTCGGCCACGGCTGAGTTTTACGAAAGAATTTGGGATGTGGTGGCTGAGTTTGACGAAATTGATGAGGAAAACCTGCCTCCTGAGCCAGATCCGGATGAAGAGAACCCTCCTGACGTCAATCCGATAACAAAAGTCAAAATTAAGATGAAGGTCAGTTTAAAGGAAGATGAACTGCGAGCCCGATATGGAAGCGAGAAAAGTGAGAATGAAATCCACATTGACGCTATTGATGAAGTGTTAGCGGAGGAATTAAACGCTGGTCTCGGAAAACGGAGGCTCAAGCAAGTGTTGACTGAACAATATGAAAGCCGCATCAAGCCGGCGGTAATTGATAAAGCAAGGAATGTCATTCTTGCCAATGGAGGAAAGTTGGAACAAGCAGAAATCGCCCTGTTTCATGATAATCGCATTTACATAAAAGCAGCGAATGAATTCAAGGGGCAAGGCAAATACCTGGATGGATTTAAGGAAAAAGTATTCCAAACAGGTGCGGGACCTGAAATTGGATTTATCTCGGAATTGGGAATCAGCGATGAAACGATATCCTTGTTGAATGATAGGGATGATGAAGTAATCTGGGGCAACTGAAGTGGAGGCAGATGTTAATGAAGTGGTGGATAGGCCTATGCTTAGCGCTCTTTATGGTTAGCTGTTCAAATGAAGAAATTAAGACAGATGATACGAGAATTGCTGGTGAGGAAGCGAGTAAACAGGAAAAATCCCAAAATCCCCAGGAGCAAGATGGAAGCCAAGAAAAAGAATCATGGATTACTAAATTTGAAGAAGCTCCAGAGGCTCCACTAACTGAAGCAGAGATTGTTAACCAAGTCAAAGGTCCTTATGGAAATGCAGAATTGTTCAAGGAAACCCAAGGTTATGAAGAACTCTTTGATAGCTTTGGCATAATTCCGGAAGATGCTACAAATGAGGATTTGAATAAAGTCTTCAATTATGCTCTCAGCCAAGTTGCAGTTGATTTTCCTAGTCCGCATGAAATCATTGATGCCTGGAATATTGAATTATTCGGTGACCCGGAATTAGAGGATAGCCGCTATCATTTTAAAAATAACTATAATATAGAAATTATCCTCGATTCAAGCGGAAGTATGGCGAATCTGATGAGTGGAAAGACCAGAATGGATGTGGCAAAGGATGCAATCATCGCATTCTTAGATGATGCTCCTGAGGGTGCTAATGTCGCTTTGCGTGTATATGGGCATAAAGGGACTGGGGCAGATAGTGATAAGGTATTATCCTGTTCATCCAGTGAATTAGTATATGACTTTGGGTCCTATAATAAAAGTGAGTTCGAAAATGCGCTAACTTCTTTTCAACCTGCTGGATGGACACCGCTTGCACAGTCTCTAAAGGATGCAGAGAAAGATATGAAGGGTTTTAGTGGTGAAGAGCATACGAACATGATTTATGTCGTGAGTGATGGCATAGAAACGTGTGACGGGAATCCAGTGGAAGCGGCTAAATCATTTGCTGACTCTACTATTCAGCCCATCATCAATATAATTGGATTTGATGTGGATGGAGAGGGGCAGCTACAACTGAAGGAGATGGCAGAAGAAGCTAACGGCACATATAGCAGTGCAGATAATGCTGAACAGCTAACAGAGGAATTTAACAAGGCTAAGACTGCAATTGAGAAATGGGAACAATGGATGACCAGTGCTAATCGGGATGCCAGGTCGGATAGAATAAAACGATCTCTTGAAACCTACGATTATAACAGCAGATATATAAACAATCTTTTCAAACAAAATAAGAACCTAACAGCTCTTTTACGAGAGTTAAAGGATGGTGGCCAAATTACATGGGAACAATGGAGCTATTTGGATGATAAAAGAGGAGAACTCTATGATGTCATAGATAATACGAGAATTGCTATAAAGGATGATTTGAAAGATTTAAATGTAAAAACGTTGGAAGAAACAAAGAAACAAATCCAGGAGAAATACAATCAGAACACCAACTAAGAATACTGCAACATTGTTTCTGATGGAAAGAGTAGAGGTGACAATCGCATGAGGAGATGGATTCTATTTTTCCTTGCTTGTATCCTCCTCACTGGTTGTTCAGAGGAAAATCCAGAACTAAAGAATGAACCTAGTGAGGAAGCCATAATAGACGGAGAAAGTGCAGATGAGAAGAATGAAGAAAGAAGTAGTACTCAAGAAGGTGGCAATTGGATTGAAAAATTTTCAAAGGCCCCAGAAGTACAGATGAGCCCTGAATATTTAGCGAATCAGCTCCAAGGCCCTTATGCTGAGTTTAGTTTCTTGGAAGAGCCAGAGATGTTCGATGCGTTTTTTGAGGATATGGAAGGGATACCAGCTGATGCAACAGAGGAGGAATTAAATCAAGTCTTCAACTATTTAGTTAGCCAAGTTTCTGTTGACCTCACAGACCCACAAACGGTGATTGATAGTTGGAAATCGAGTTCGTATGGAAACCCAGAACTGGAAGACTCGCGGTATCATTTTAAAGAAAATTACAATATTGAGATTCTCATAGATTCAAGCGGTAGTATGGCGAATTTAGCAAATGGTAAGTCAAGGATGGAGGCAGCTAAGGAAGCGATTAATAAATTCTTAAAAGCTGCACCTAAGGATGCCAAGGTTGCGCTCCGAGTATATGGGCATAAAGGGACCGGGTCAGATGCAGACAAAGAACTCTCTTGTAAAAGCAGCGAAATGGCCTATTCATTTGACTCGTATGATGAGGAGAAATTTACTCGCGCATTAAATTCTTTTCAACCAGCTGGCTGGACACCGTTAGCGCAATCTATGATACATGCTAAAGAAGATATGCAAAAGTATAACGGAGAGACGTACACGAATATGGTGTATGTCGTGAGTGACGGCATTGAAACTTGTGATGGAGACCCTGTGGCAGCAGCTAAAGCCTTTGCAGATTCGAATATTCAGCCTATCATCAATATCATTGGATTTGATGTCGACGGAGATGGTCAAAAGCAGTTGAAAGAAATGGCGGAGCAAGCGAATGGAACATACACAAATGTATATAATAGCGATCAATTATCCTCCGAATTTGAGAAAGCGCAGGATGCATTGGAAGGATGGGAAAAGTGGAAGGACAATTCGGAGTTACAAGCAGATAAAGAAAGTAGTCAAAGATATTTAGACACTAATAAACTTGAAAGCGAGTATGTCCTCACATTTAAAAATCAAGTAACTAATATGTATTTTCTTATTAGGGAACTTGATAATCTAGAATTGATTACAAGTGAGCAAAGGGTCTATTTAGATGAGAAAAAGGATCTGCTTAAACAACAGGCGGAGGAAGCAAGGCGAAGTATAATTAAGGATTTAGTAGAGGTTGATGCAAAGAACCTGGAAGAAAAAAGAGAACAAATACAGGAGAAATACAATCAAAATACACAATATAAATGAATGAATCATGTGGCGGAAAAATGTATACGGATTGTTAGGAGTTTATACTTATAGATTGCGCATGATGACGAAAATAACTCAATTAACGGTATAGCTGATAAATTGGTGTCTAAAGGGAACGGCAATGCTGGGAGAAAAAGAGGACTTATCATTTATCAAATAAAGCTATTGAAAAACATATATAAAAGAAGACATGGAGAAGTATTAAAGTGTAGAGATTCTTTGAATTTAGTACAGAATGAGGAAGGTGCAATTTATATGAGCGCAAAAGAGAAAAAGTGGAGAAAAATCTATAAGTATTTCATGATATTTTATTATGCGATTCTATTGCCTGTGGCCATTTTGGATATATTCATTAGCGGTGATATTTCCTATGGTATATTGGCGGTAGCTATCGCACTTCCTGCTATGAGAGCTAATCATCTGAGAGTCATTAGAGAGAAAGAGGGAAACTCCCTCGGGCAGTAATGAAAAGTAAAAAGGAATAGCCCATTCATCTAGAATTATCACCTTCCTTAATGAAAATAGGAGGTAGAGTCATGAGGCATGGTTTTTTGAAAAAAGCTTGTGTGCTATTTGCTGTTGTTTTTGTCCTTTTTCAATCTTTTATGCTGCCGATGGCTATGGCAAATGGAGCTTGGACAGGCAACTCATGGACAGGGAACAGCTGGAGCGGAGAAACGTGGGAAGGAAGTTCATGGACGGGAGATACCTGGGAAGGAAGCGCTTGGACAAAAGAGGGCTGGCAGGGTAATAGTTGGGATTCCAATAGCGGCGGAAGCAATAGTAGCCCAGGGATCAGTAACGAGGCAGGCGGAGGAAATGGACTCATCCCTTCTGGCAGTGGTACGCTAAAGCCATTACCGCCATATGTTTCTGACCCATACCTGCCACTTCAACCTACAATTGATGGGGATAGAGAGAACGACAATCGGGAAACATTGTTGGATCAATCTGTCATTCCGTCGAACATCTCTAAAGAGCAAAAGGATGAAGACGGCGGGGTAGATCCTTGGGATGTGGCTACATACATTGGTAATGATTTGGTTAATGGAGGCGTGGACTTTGGAGCTAGTATTATTGAACAAGGAGAAAATATTGATTTAAAAAGTACGTTCGGGAGACCAAATTTCATCTCTGGACTTATCCTGAATGGGGCTAAGCTTCCTATGGGGGAGCGGACACCAAAGTGGTTTGAGATTGTGGAGGATGTTCATACTGGCTTGGGTATGGGTGTCGATATATATAAAGAGTATTCTAATGTAGCCATTGCAACTAGTGCAACAGACGATGTGGTACGTGGTAGTATAGAAATCCTTCCTGATGCTTTAAATGTTACAAGTTCAGCGACAGGAGTATTAAGTAAAATTAATATCGCTACAAGTGCTGTAAGTACAGGCTTTTCATTAGTGAATGCTATTAAATCAGTTGAAGAGGCTAAAGAAGTCAGTGCTAGTAACGTTGCCGTATCTGAAAAAGTTGTAGCTAAAGCTGATGCGGTATCGGACATTGGCGAATTTACAGCTAATGCAGGAATGCTGGTTGCTGCAATCCCAGGCGGACAAGTAGCGGGGATTAGTTTAGCTGTAGCTGGTGGAGGTATTTGGCTAGCGGGGAAAGCGGTGAAGTGGACAGCTTCTAACTGGTCAAGTATATCAAAAACCAGAGTGGGCAAAGCGGCAAAAAGTGTTTGGAAAGGGATAACCAAGCCATTTAAGTGGTTGGCTGGCTCGTAATTAATTTTGAGGTGATTTTCATATGGAAGAATTTTTCGAGCAATATAAACAACCTGGGGAAGAATACCAATCTCCTGGTTATGCTTTTAAAGATGGCGATAAGCTTTATCATATGGGGATATATGTGAAAAACGGGGAAGGTCAAGGATATGCCTTGTATTCAGATGCCCCTTTTAGTGAGGAAGAAAAAGAGATGGCTATGAAAAATATAGGTGGTATGCTTGTTTCCTTCAAAAGGGTCAAGAAACCATTTTGGGCACAGTATAATACAGAACTGAAGAATATGAAGAAAGCGAAAAAGGAAATCCGTGAATGGGCTGTTACAGAAGAAGAACAAAGGATGGCAGCAAGATATGAGGAATATTTTGAAGTGATTTTGACCGCTCGTGAGTTGTTTTTGAGTGAATGCCAAAAGCTTGTCGATCTGGAGCAGAGAATGTTTAAAAATGGGTATTTTGAGAAGAAGGATAAAGAATATATGGATTCTATTCTTATTAATATTGATGCTATATCATTCATTTCAATTAAAAGGCAATATGATGATTTTGAAAAAAATATAGCCTTATGCAAGTATGTTGAGAATAAACGGAATACACTTGGATTTTTTAAGTATCGTCATTTAAAGAAGACATTATCTATCTCCACTTTAGATTCTATATATGAAAAAGTAGAAGCATCTATGAAGAAACAGAACTCGAAATTTAATTGGATTCAACCTATTTTGCCGAATATAGATAATGAAGAGTTAAGGGAGGAATTTGCTGCTGCTTTGAAAAGGCGTGATAAAGAGATTGCCAGGCAAATAAGAGAGAAGCTGAGAAATTAAATAGGTGAATGGGATAAGTTTTGGTGGTGATTGAGTGAAGGGATTTTTTGAAGAACAAAGCTTTATTGAGTTATGTTAAAAAGAATAGAAATAGGCTCGGTTACTTTAAGTACCGGGTTTTAGTAAAAAACCTATCGACCTCTACCTTAGATGTAATGGATGACTATTTAAATGAGACAGTAGATGGATTTAATACTATTTGGGATGAGGAAGAGTGGAGTCATATTCCTCCCGTGTTAGAAAGTATTGAACATCCGCAATTACGGAAACGGTTTGCTTCCAGTCTTGAGGAGCGGGACGAAAATTTAATAAGGCAAGTTAGAGAAAAACTAAGAAACTAAAAAACAAATCATCTCAAAAAGGCAAATCACCCCTTCATATCTATCATATGGGGGAGCGGTTTGTCTTTATTTATTTCCTTCTAATGGTTTCCTGTAGCTATCCCTCCATATTTTTCACAACTATTTATTGTATATTAATTGACTGTTAAGTAGGAATATTATAACAATAGGGTATAAAGCAGAGGGGGCCGTAAATATATGCAGGAAACAACCAATCCAACGATTCAGAAGATTATTCAGAATGTAGAGAATGTGATTATCGGAAAGACAGAGGTAGCTAAACTGAGCCTTGTGGCACTTTTGGCCAAGGGGCATTTGCTATTGGAGGATGTGCCGGGTGTTGGGAAGACGATGCTTGTGAAGGCATTGGCGAAGTCCATTCAGGCTGATTATAAACGTATTCAATTCACCCCAGACCTCCTTCCGTCCGATGTGACGGGAATATCCATCTATAATCCAAAGGAGCATGAGTTTATGTTCCGTCCAGGTCCAATCATGGGCAATATTATCCTCGCAGATGAGATCAATCGTACTTCCCCTAAGACACAGTCAGCTCTATTAGAGGCAATGGAGGAACATCGCGTGACCGTTGATGGTGTCACCCATCGGCTAGATTCTCCTTTCTTTGTTATGGCAACCCAGAATCCAATTGAATACGAGGGCACCTATTCCTTGCCGGAAGCTCAGCTTGACCGCTTTTTGATTAAAACGAGAATGGGTTATCCTGATAGGGGTGATGAGGTGGTTATCCTGATGAATGCGCGGATGCAGGCTTCTACAGACAGCTTGGAGCCGGTCATTTCATTGAAGGAGATGGCAGACCTGCAGGAGGAGGTACAGAGCGTCTTTGTTGATGAATCGATTGCCAGGTATATTGTCGACCTGATGACAAAAACCCGTAATGATAAACGGGTGTATTTAGGAGTAAGTCCACGTGGTTCCATCGCCTTGATGAGAGCCTCTCAAGCTTGGGCCTTTATACATGGACGTAATTATTGCCTTCCAGATGATGTACAGCATCTCATTCCTTATGTATGCAGTCATCGGATTATCATGAAATCTGAAGCTCTTTATGAAGGAATTGATGCAGGGGCCGTCCTTAATGAGATTATGGCAAAGACACCTGTACCCGTACAAAGGCAAGTGAATTAACGATGAAGAAGCTCCGTTTACGATTGGAGAAATGGTCGAAGCTGATTATGCTCGTGTTTTTGCTGGCATTGACCTTTTCTTATGCGATGTTCCAAGGAGGGTTTGTCAGTTGGTTCCTCTTTTACAGCTTCCTCCCCTTTGGTGTGTATGCCTTAGTCATTCTTCTTTATCCATTAAATGATTTTCATGTTGAACGGATAGCAGGGGATGGTGCGCTTCGTGCGGGTGATTCGTTAGAGATGCGGATTCTCCTCAAACGACAGTATGCGGTGCCAATCTTGTACATAAGCGTGGAAGAGTTACTTCCGAGAAATCTTGATATTTCATCTGGCAGTGCAAAGAAGAATGCACTGGTTTTCATCGGTTTCAAGAGAGAGTATGAGCTTTCTTATACATTAAAGAATCTGGCGCGCGGGGAGCATGAGTTCTCCGATATCGTTCTGCGTACTGGTGACCTGCTTGGAATAGTAGAGAAGGAGCGGGTAGTGAAAGCGCAAGAGACAGTACTCGTTCTGCCTAGAACTGTCCAGCTTTCAATCCGCCAGTTTAAGAGCGAATATGAGTATGGGCAGCGTACCAATCTGTATAAGCACAGGCAAGAGACGTCGATGGTGTCAGGTATTCGGGATTATGAGCCTGGCGATCGCATGGTCACGATTGATTGGAAATCGAGTGCAAAGGGAGTGGGCCTCAAATCAAAGAATTTTGAGGAGAATCATAGCAGTGATAGTTTCCTGATGATTAATAGCATTAGTGAGTACCATGTATTCGAGGAGATGGTCACCTTTACAGCATCCTTGGCAGAGGCTGTGCTTGAGAAGGGAATGCGTGTTGGAATCTGGGCCAGGGGGGACCATGATCAATTGATTGAGGTGAAAGAGGGCAAAGTGCATCGTGAGCATATCTTGCATTTCCTGGCACGTCTGCAGGCATTGGAGATAGGGGAGTCTGCTTACGCTCCTCCGAACCGGTCGATTCCTGAGCATGCTTCATTAATCTTCATTACCTCAGAACTGAATATATCAATGGTGCAAGCCTATACACGTCTATCCGATGGGAAGCGCCCCTTGACTATTTTGTTCTTTCAGCAGGATGCGAAGAGGGAAATGGAGAAGTCTGAAGAGGATGCATATTATTATGCGGCGAATCATGGGGTAAATATATCTATCGTTCGCGACAAGAGTGAGTGGAATGTATGGAAGGAGCTGGGGAGACGATGATCAATCAAATGCATGCTGGTATACGCCTTCTTTTATTCTTCTTTACATTCCTGCTTTTCTTGGAATGGCTTAGGCCGGTTGAAGAGGTAACTGACACATCCAATATGGGTTATTTCATCGTCTATGCAGCCCTCCTCGTTGTACTTTATGCCTTTAAAGTATCATGGAAGTGGACTGTACCGGTCTCGTTCTTTTATATGAGCATTTGCTTATATATGCTCCATTACCGGGCTCTTACAATGATGGAGGATGAGAGCTGGCTTCGGCTGCTCTTTGTTGATCTGGCAGATGGAATCCGGGATTCATTCACAGCAGATTTGGATGGTCTGACACCTGGATTCCGAACGTTCCTTTTCCTTCTGATTATATGGATGCTCTGCTATCTCCTTCATTATTGGGTAATGGTAAAGCAGCGCCTCTTTTTGTTCCTGTTCCTGACCTTCTTGTACGTGACGGTGCTTGATACCTTCACACCCTATGATGGGGATGGGGCAATTGTTCGGCTTGTCATTTGTGGTTTTGCCGTGCTCGGTGCATTGGCGCTGATTCGTCTCTTTACCCAGCATGGCCTCCCTTATTCAATAAAGAAAATGGGTATCTGGGTTTCTGCGCTTGCGGGCATGATTACCTTAGGTGTATTGGTTGGCTTTGCAGCGCCGAAGCCGCAGGCTATTTGGCCGGACCCGGTTGCTTTCATTAAATCAACCTCAGAAAAGTATGGGTCTGACCGTAAGCGGATTGGGTATGGAGTGAATGATCAGAAGCTCGGCGGAGACTTCATTGGCGATAATTCAGTCGTGTTTACCGCAAAGTCGCCAGTTCGAACCAATTGGAAGGTTGAGCATAAGACCGTCTATACGGGTAAGGGCTGGTTAAGCAGCAGAAGTAATACTGCAGAGGCCATATATTATGATGATGAGAATATTGGTTTGTATGATTATATTGGAGAACTGGAGAATAACGAGTCAATAGCCGAACTTGATGTTGAAATTGACCATGGACATATACCTTATCCAGATCCGATGTATATCCAAAGCATTTCCGTGAATGGAGATGAAGACCCGCAGGAATTACTCTATTCTGAGGGAACATCGCGCATAACGCCATATGAAGAGGAAGGTGTTGAGGGGGAGCGGATTGAAGAGATCAGTATTGCCTTCATGAGTCCGACCTTCTATTTGGATGCCTTGAGAGCGAATGGGAGGGAGGATTATGACGAGTCGTATTTAGGTGAATATACACAATTGCCTTCTTCGCTGCCGGAGAGAGTAAGGGATTTGGCTTTTGAGATTGTCTCTGAGAATGCAGAGTCAGATTCTGTTTATGACCAAGTCAAAGCAATTGAGGAATATTTACGGGGAGAGAAGTTTACGTACAGTCAGGCTGGAGTCGCTTATCCAGCTGAAGGTCAAGACTATGTTGACCAATTTCTGTTTGAGACAAATATCGGCTATTGTGATAATTTCTCAACTTCGATGGTTGTCCTGCTCCGTTCATTAGGAATACCGACGCGCTGGGTAAAAGGGTATACAGCCGGGTTATCAACCTATGATAGTGCTGTGGGAGGCACAGTGTATGAAGTGACAAATAATAATGCTCATTCATGGCCGGAAGTCTTCTTCCCGAACACGGGCTGGGTGCCGTTTGAGCCGACGAAAGGCTTTAATCCGGAAGCGCGTTTCCTGGAGACATTTGAACAACAGGAACAAGAACAAAATGAGACAGAAGAAACAGAGCGGCAAGAAGAAGAGAGAACGACTGTCCCTGAGCGTTCGGATGAAGGCGGCGGCACAGACAAATCCTTTGACCTGGCTTCAATGGTTGATTTCTTGAAGGAATCGTGGAAAGCCGTTGCGGGCAGTGTGCTTGCATTAGGGATTTTGACTGCGATTATCTATCGCTTTAGGGGTAAATGGGTTCCGCGTCTTTGGGTAATCTATTATAAACGGTCCAAATCAGACGAGAGATTCTCGAAAGCCTATCTGCGCTTGCTTGCTGAATTGGCCCGCTTCGGGATTAAGCGGCAAGAGGGACAGACCTTGCGCGAGTATGCGCGATATGTGGACCAATTCTTTGGGACCGTTGAGATGAAGATACTGACAGCGGAATACGAGCGTATTCTTTATTCGGGGGCAGGTTCTATGGCAGAATGGCAGGAGTATGAAAAAACGTGGGAAAAGATGATTTTGAAAACAATTGCTTGACCTCTCTTTTCACTCACTGTTACAATTATGCGAGGTTAATATTACACAGCATCCAAACCCTTCATATAATTTCGGAAATAAGGTTCGAAAGTTCATACCAAATCACCGGATAAATGATTTGACTATGAGGGAAGAATATAAATGACTACTAGAATTCTGCAGGCGTATTATGGGGATTCTAGTTTTTCTTTATTCAACTTGCTCGGTCTAGAGCATGATTGAATGCGAGAGCGGCTTTGATGAGGATATATGGGAATTCGTTTCTGCACCGGCTAATGCCTGATGCTTTTGTTAGGACGAATGGGAGGATTAAGGGATGGATCATCCCCTTAGGATGATTA
The DNA here is from genome assembly GCF_001183965.1 of Bacillus sp. FJAT-27916. Taxonomy (GTDB): domain Bacteria; phylum Bacillota; class Bacilli; order Bacillales; family Pradoshiaceae; genus Pradoshia. Next base: position 3,777,663 of record NZ_LFZV01000001.1, on the reverse strand, counting down.
ATTGCTTACATTAACCGATCTAAACTATCTAATGAGGTGAAAGCAATGGTAGAAACAACAGATCTTCCAATTCAGGAAATGGTTGTCGTCCTTGATTTTGGAAGCCAGTATAATCAGTTAATCACGCGGAGAATTCGTGAATTCGGTGTGTATAGTGAACTGCACCCGCACACTATCACCGTTGATGAGATCAAGAAATTGAATCCGAAAGGAATTATTTTCTCCGGAGGGCCAAACAGCGTTTATGATAAAACGGCTCTCTCTTGTGATGAACGCATCTTTGATTTGGGCATTCCAGTCATGGGTATTTGCTATGGCATGCAATTAATGACACAGCACTTCGGCGGGAAGGTAGAGCGTGCCAGCAAGCGTGAGTACGGCAAATCTGACATCCATGTCAACCATGAATCCGTCTTGTTCAAAGGTCTTCCAGAAGATCAAACAGTATGGATGAGCCATGGTGACCATGTTGTAACAGCACCAGAAGGATTCGCGGTCGATGCAACGAACCCATCATGTCCGATTGCGGCAATGAGCGATGATAGCCGCCAGCTATATGCGGTTCAATTCCATCCAGAAGTACGCCACTCTGAATACGGAAATGACTTGCTTAAAAACTTCGTATTTGGCGCATGTGGCTGTAAAGGCGACTGGTCTATGGCCAACTTCATCGAAATGGAAATGGAGAAAATCCGCCAAACGGTTGGGGACAAGCAAGTTCTTTGCGCACTCAGCGGCGGTGTAGATTCCTCCGTTGTAGCTGTATTGATCCATAAAGCCATCGGTGACCAATTGACATGTATCTTCGTTGATCATGGTCTTCTACGTAAAGGCGAAGCAGAAGGCGTTATGAAAACCTTCAGCGAAGGCTTTAACATGAACGTTATCAAAGTAGACGCGAAAGAACGCTTCATGTCTAAGCTTGCTGGTGTCAGCGACCCAGAACAAAAACGTAAAATCATCGGTAACGAATTCATCTATGTATTCGATGATGAAGCAACTAAATTAGAAGGTATTGATTACTTAGCGCAAGGTACACTCTATACAGATATCATTGAGAGTGGTACAGCAACTGCGCAAACAATCAAATCCCACCACAATGTCGGCGGGCTTCCTGAAGACATGCAATTCCAATTGATCGAACCATTGAACACACTCTTCAAAGACGAGGTTCGTGCACTAGGAACAGAACTGGGCATTCCAGATGAAATCGTTTGGAGACAGCCGTTCCCAGGCCCAGGTCTTGGAATCCGCGTGCTTGGCGAAGTAACAGAAGAAAAGCTTGAAATCGTCAGAGAATCTGATGCTATCCTTCGTGAAGAAATCCGCCTAGCTGGACTTGACCGCGACATTTGGCAATACTTCACCGTACTTCCTGACATCCGCAGCGTCGGCGTTATGGGCGATGCGCGCACATATGACTACACAATCGGAATTCGTGCCGTCACTTCCATCGATGGAATGACATCTGACTGGGCACGTATCCCATGGGACGTGCTTGAGAAAATCTCTACACGTATCGTAAACGAAGTCGACCACATCAACCGCGTGGTGTATGATATTACATCTAAGCCGCCTGCGACGATTGAATGGGAATAATCAAATAAACGCTGGAAACCTTGATATATCGGGCTTTCTGAATGCTGTTTTGCTCAAATGATAGCAAGGTGATAGCAATCAGGGAGACCTGATATAGAAAAAAAGACCCAGATATTATAGTAAAGTCCGCAGTAGTTCATACTATCTGCGGGCTTTTTATTGTAGTTGGATTTGACATAATATACTGCTCTGATATGTTGTATCCTTTAAAACCAGTGAGAATGATCAGAAGTTGAAAATCACTATACCAGAAATATGGTGCTGTTTTAAAATGGGTTGAAGTATAAATTATACTTTGTAGAATATAGGTATCGGGCGCTCAATGGCCAAAGACATACGAGGAAAGCAGTGATTTTGACTGGGAATCGGAATTTAATTTTTAGGGGGAATCTTCATGGCGCTTGCAGATTATATTTTCCATAAACCAACTATTGAAACAGATAGATTAGTAATAAGATCGATGACCGCAGCAGATGTTCCGGCCTTGAGAGAATGGATGCCTGATAAATCTCTTTACACCTACTGGGGCAAAGGCCCAAGTAAGGCTGAGAAGAATCCGGAGCTTATGTTTGAGAAGGAAGCAAAACCAACTAAGAGTTTTCATCTAGGTATCGAGGAGAAAGAGTCTGGAAATGTTATCGGTGATCTATGGGTATATCTGATAGAGAAGGACCGCATGGCTTCTGTAGGAATCCGTCTTTCGAGTAAGTCGCAGGGTAAAGGTTATGGAACCGAGGCTCTGGCGGCTACAGTTGAATTCTGCTTCACAAAGACAGAGCTTAAGCGACTATGGGCAGAAGTAGATGTTCGAAATGTTGCTTCTGTAAGGATACTAGAAAAATGCGGATTCACAAGAGAAGGGATGATTCGGCAAGGAAAAATGGTTAATACATGGTGTGATTATTATATCTATGGCATACTTGATTCTGATATTTAAGAGAATGATCATTATGCATGCAAATAACTCGACAAATCGGAGTTTGTAAGGATGTAATCAATATTTTCATCTTGAAATCCAGTAGATGAAGCCAATGTTAACTTGCGTTGCTTGTAGCAACGGGCAGTTTCCCACACACTAGTGGTAACGGCCGAAAAGGAGGTTATCCCTAATGTTAAACGAAAATATTAAAGCAATCAGAAAATCAAAAGGTCTTTCGCAGGAAGAACTTGCTATCAAGCTGAATGTGGTGCGACAAACAATCTCTAAATGGGAGCAGGGATTGTCAGTTCCTGATTCTGATATGTTGATTTCCATATCAGAGGTGCTTGAAACACCGGTGAGTACGTTGCTTGGAGAAACTGTTACTGAGTCGAAGGTTGATGACGTAAAAGCTATTTCCGAAAAACTGGAGATTATAAACTTGCAGCTCGCACAGAGGAAGATTATGAGAAAAAAGACGTTTCATTGGCTGCTTATCTCATTGTGTGTGGTCATAGTGATTATTTCAGCGGTCTTAATCGTATTGAACAGTCCTTACTTAGAATGGAATTATAGTGACCCTGAAACCGCCGTTGTCGGAGTAACTTTTCACGCATTTGAATGGCTGTTTGTCAGGTTTGCACCGATTATCTTTATTGGGGCAATCATTGGATTCTTTTTGACACGGAAGAAATTATAAAACTGCTCTACTTTTAGGACACAGTCAGACTTCAAAATTCCAGTTTGTAGCATGTAGAAAGCAATGGTCAGCAGAATAGTTGATATCATTTTGATAGGAACCATTTTTGCAAGATATCGATATCAGGTAATCCGTGTGATCCGAATCAAATGACACCATATCACCTAACTAAATTTGCTTAGTGAAGGGGTAAAATTTTCGAGTGGGAATAGGATAAAAACCCCCAAAACTCCCTTTTACCTGTATCGTATTACAGATAAAAGGGAGTTTTTGTTTACTGATCCTGCCGTGAAAAAGCATAAATCGCTAAAAATATGCCGATTACTGCGCAAAGGACAATGGAGATTCCTGAAACAATGAAATAACCATTCGTCATGTCCGGAATCAGACTCGCAATTGATACGGCTGACCATGGAATGAGGCATGCGACTAAAATCATATTTCCTGATGCCTGTGAGCCGGCCATCATGATAGCGGTGAATAAAAGCCCCATCAAAACTGATGGATAAAAGGAAGTCCGTTGTTTAATGGCGACCCATAATAGAGGGGTAAATGCCAGGAAACTTAAGGCCCCGCTTTTCGCGAGAAGCACTATGGTCAGCTTGATGCCTGCTGCCCCGAACTCATCTGGATACAATATTCTATAACCAATACATATTATTATCAAAGCCACTATCCATGTGACTGCATACCAAAGCGCCCAGACGCTTAGTTTACTTATAATAAAAGATGACCTGGAAGGATATGCGGTCAATGTATTGATGATTGTACGGTCCTGGTATTCTCGCTGTATGAGAAAAGTAATAAATAAACTGCTCATGACGGAGAATATCCATATATAAAGGCTGTTGGTTGTCATGAGCCAGCTGAAATAATCGTCTAAGGACGGAATATATCTTTCTTTTATAATCAGTAGAAGCGGGACGCACAGGGCGATAGCGGAACAGATAAGAGATGTTCTGTCATGCCTTATCTTTAAAATTTCTGCACGTATTCCGTTACACATGTTCTCCACTCCCTATCAGGCTGGAGAAATACTCCTCCAGTCCATTCGTTTTTAGCCCGATTGCTGATACATCTACTTCCGCCATGATTAGCGCTCGGTTTATGGCAGATGGGTCATGAGTCAGGTCGAAGATTTCCACTACTCCATTTTCCTTTGCTGAATAGTCATCTATATTTAATTGCTGCCTCAATATGGCGCATGCTTTTTTTATGTCAGATGTTTTGACAGATATATAGTTTCCTCGTCTTTTTAGCAAGTCTTCATAATCGCATTCTTTTAAGAGCTTACCATTATGGATAAACCCCACCTGTGTAATCATTTGTTCCATCTCCGTCAGTTGATGGCTTGAGATAAGAATGGTCTTTCCATAATCGCGGCTTAGTGACTTAATCAGATTTCTTATATCCGCAATCCCAATCGGATCAAGCCCATTCGCCGGTTCGTCTAATATAAGGAAGTCCGGATTGTGCATGATGGCATTGGCGATGCCCAGCCTTTGTTTCATCCCAAGTGAATATTGGGAGAAATGCTTCTTGTCCTCATAGGGGAGCTCAACGGTATGGAGAGCCTTTCTGATTGATTGGTCATCAATGGTTCCTCTTAGGCTGGCAAATACCTCGAGATTCTCCCGTGCTGTCATATTTGGATAAAAACCAGGAGTTTCAATGGTGGATCCAATTCGATGATAAACCTCATGCGCATTTCTTTCCGGCGCCTTGCCGAAGATCAAAATCTCCCCATCTGTCTTTTTCGATAGGCCTAAGACCATCTTCATAATGGTTGTTTTCCCTGACCCATTTCGGCCAATCAAGCCGTATATATGTCCGGGCTTCACATGTATATTCACGTCGTTAACTGCTAACTGATTGCCGAATGCTTTTGTCAGTTTTCTTGTTGCCAATACGAAATCGTTCATCTTAATCGCCCCCTCTACTTTATACCCCTTTATCTATTTATATAGTAAGATCAAACATGCACATTTTCTGCCAATTTCAGCGGATTCTGCTAGCAGATGGGATTGGAAAGTACTCATTTAATGATAAAAGCGAACAAAGAGGCAAAAAAATAATATAATCGTTCGTTTTTTTGTTGACCATCAGTCATTATGTTGTTACAATACTAAAGAACTAATCACATAATTTAATAATCTTCGTATAATCATGGGGATATGGCCCATAAGTTTCTACCGAGCTACCGTTAATGGCTTGACTACGAGTAAATGATGATATACCCGGACTATGGGTGTATTCTCTTACCTATTGTCACCCCGAAACGGATATGGTTTCGGGGTGTTTTGTATTCTTGGCGATTACAACGTAGAGATGAACATGATGGTATGAAGAGAAGGGGAGTTACAAGAGAAATGAAAAAATATTTTCAATTTGATGAACTCGGCACAAATTACAAACGAGAGTTTATTGGGGGATTAACAACCTTTCTTGCGATGGCTTATATCCTAGTCGTCAACCCATTGCAGCTGACATTGGCAGATGTCGAGAACTTGCCTGATGCTATGCGTATGGATCACGGAGCTGTATTCGTTGCGACAGCACTTGCAGCAGCGGTTGGCTGCTTCTTCATGGGAATGATTGCGAAATACCCAATTGCGCTTGCACCGGGTATGGGCTTGAACTCATTCTTTGCTTATACAGTCATTCTTACTATGGGAATTCCTTGGCAGACCGCTCTTTCCGGAGTGTTGGCGTCTGGTGTTATCTTTGCCATCTTAACCTTGACGGGTATTCGTGAAACGATTATTAATGCCATTCCGGCTGAACTGAAATTTGCAGTAGGCGCTGGTATTGGGTTGTTCATTACATTTATTGGTTTGAAAAATGCGGGATTAATTGTCGCTGATCCGAACACATTCGTGGCGCTTGGCGATTTAACGGATGGCAATACATTGCTGGCTGTAGCTGGATTATTCATCACAGTTATTTTCATGGTGAAAGGTGTTAGAGGCGGAATCTTCTATGGGATGATCATCACGGCTATTATCGGAATGATTGCAGGGTTGATTGCTGTTCCGAACGCGGTATTCAGTTCAATCCCAAGTGTGGCACCGACATTCGGTGTAGCGCTTGAACCCTACTTAAATCCAGTACAATCTGATATCTTTACGGTTCAATTCTTAATCGTTGTCTTAACATTCTTGTTCGTTGACTTCTTCGATACAGCTGGTACCTTGATGGCTGTAGCGAACCAAGCTGGTTTCGTGAAGGATAACAAGCTTCCACGTGCTGGCAAGGCATTGTTCGCTGATTCTCTTGCGACGATTACGGGTGCATTATTCGGAACATCAACGACAACTTCTTATATCGAATCAACAGCAGGGGTAGCAACTGGAGCTCGTTCTGGATTTGCCGCAGTTGTTACAGGCGTTCTGTTTATCCTGGCATTATTCTTCTATCCGCTGTTATCTGTTATCACATCAGCTGTAACAGCACCGGCATTGATCTTGGTTGGGGTCTTGATGTGCGGATCTCTTAAGAATATTGAATGGAACAAGCTTGAAGTGGCTGTACCGGCATTCTTGACAATCATCATGATGCCATTGACAAACAGTATCGCCACTGGTATTGCTTGTGGATTCATTTTCTATCCAATCACTATGCTGCTTACTGGCAATCAAAAACGAATTCATCCAATTATGTATGGAATGTTCATCGTATTTGTTTGCTACTTCATTTTCTTGAACTAAAATAAAACGGATTTATATGTGAACCCCTGTATCTGTTATAGATACAGGGGTTTTTTATATGTATAGAAAGTGACTTCCTTTTGGTGGAGTTTACCGAGGGAATATTTGTTGTTGTTGTTGTTCTGTTTTGAACCCTTTGTAATTGATAAAATAAATGGCGGTGAGTTGATTTCCATTCGTCCGAATGCTAACAACGAATGAACATAAGGAGGGCGAAAAATGTTTGAAAGAGTATTTGGTGTTTTGCAGAAGGTGGGGAAAGCATTGATGCTGCCGGTTGCCATCTTGCCTGCGGCAGGGATTCTGCTTGCTTTAGGGAATGCCATTCATAATCAAAATCTGATAGATTTAATTCCCTTTCTCGATATAGGGTGGGTTCAAAAGATTGCAACAGTGATGGAGAATTCAGGACAAGTAGTCTTTGATAATCTGCCATTGCTCTTTGCTGTCGGTGTAGCTGTTGGTCTTGCCGGCGGGGAAGGGGTTGCTGGTCTAGCGGCTATAGTCGGTTATTTAATGATGAATGTAACCATGGGCGTTATGCTGAATGTGACGGATTCCCTGGTTGCGAGTGAACCGGCTTATGCAAATGTCCTTGGGATACCAACCCTGCAAACCGGCGTATTCGGAGGGGTTATTGTCGGCCTTTTAGCTTCCTATTTATACAATAAATATTACACGATTGAGCTTCCGCCATACCTTGGATTCTTTGCGGGGAAACGCTTCGTGCCAATTGTTACAGCGGCAGCTTCGCTTATTCTTGGGATTGCGATGGCCTTTATATGGCCGCTGGTCCAGCATGGTTTGAACGTAGTATCTCAAAGCATGCTGGAATCCAATTTGACACTTACTACATTTGTTTTTGGAATCATTGAACGTTCGTTGATTCCATTTGGGCTTCATCACATTTTTTATTCGCCATTCTGGTATGAGTTTGGCCAGTATGTAAATGCTGCAGGAGAAATTGTCCGCGGTGATCAAGCAATCTTCTTTGCCCAATTGAAAGATGGAGCTGAAATCACAGCGGGAACGTTCATGTCAGGGAAATACCCATTTATGATGTTCGGATTGCCGGCAGCTGCTCTGGCCATTTACCATGAAGCGAAGCCTGAGAAAAAGAAGGTGGTCGGCGGTTTGATGGCTTCTGCTGCTTTAACCTCCTTCCTGACGGGTATTACAGAACCTCTCGAATTCTCATTCTTATTCGTGGCACCCGTTTTATTTGGGATCCATGCTGTATTTTCGGGTCTATCCTTCATGACGATGCAACTATTAAATGTGAAAATCGGGATGACCTTTTCTGGAGGAGTTATTGATTATCTCCTATTCGGAATTGTGCCGAATCGAACCGCTTGGTGGCTGGTGATACCAGTTGGGCTTGCCCTTGCCGTGATTTATTATTTTGGCTTCCGTTTTGCTATCCGTAAATGGAACTTGATGACACCAGGGCGGGAGGAAAGTGAGACGGCTGGTGAAGCAGGCATTGTAGGAGAATTGCCGTATAGCATACTAGAGGCGATGGGCGGAAAAGAGAATATCAAGCATCTTGATGCCTGTATCACGCGCCTGCGTGTAGAAGTACAGGATATTCAGAGGGTGGATAAAGATGAGATTAACGCGCTTGGCGCTGCAGGTGTATTGGTTGTCGGCGATAATATTCAAGCTATCTTTGGGCCGCGTTCTGAAATAATCAAGACACAAATGAAAGATATTATGGAGGGCAATAAGCCTCGTCCGGCAAAAGTAAGCACGATTAATATCAATAGCAAGGTTAAGCGGCGAATTGAAAAAGTGAATCCTGCTGCTATACGCGCCGAGTTCTCAAAGGAGAGCTTTATCGCACCATTAGCTGGTGAATTAGTTTCAATTACAACGGTGCCAGATACGGTCTTTTCTGAAAAGATGATGGGAGATGGGTTTGCCATCATTCCTGCTGAAGGAATCGTAGTCTCTCCGACAGACGGCCTGATTATGAATGTATTCCCAACGAAGCATGCTATTGGAATCGTATCAGACGAAGGGTATGAGTTTTTGATTCATGTTGGAATTGATACGGTAAAACTTGCCGGTGAAGGCTTTGATGCGAAAATAGCAAAAGGTCAGCGTGTTGAAAAAGGTCAAATACTCATGGAGTTTGATCTAGAGTATATCTCCCTGAATACTACATCCATTATTACGCCTGTAGTGATCACCAACCTGAAGGAAAGAGAAAAGGTTGAGATATTGAAGACGGGATTTGTTGAACTAGGTGAAGATGAAATCATGCATATTACTGAGGCCGATGTTGAAAGAGTTGTATAAAGTTTACCCGCCGCCTGCTGGATGAATGCAGGCGGCGGGCTTATTTATAGGAGGAGTAGTTAAAGTCGATGGCTGTGTCCGTTATGAAAACAGGATTTTGCGAGAGCGGAATACGTTTTATAAACAATATATTAATATATAGATAGAGGGAAAAGGATTTGTAAAATTGAAATTACCTATTATTTGTTGACAGTCCGTGACGAAGCGTGCTACTATTAGTGAACACCGAACAAAAAGAAGAAAACAAATAATAAGTTACAAAAAGTTGTTGACTTCTGATTGGTGAAGGTGGTATGATTTAAAAGTTGCTTCTGAAGCAACAGTGAATAACGAATGTCATCTATTTACATTAAAAGAAATGGTTGACAACAGATTGTTATTCTGATATAGTAGTAAATGTCGTCAAGATACGACAAATTGCTCTTTGAAAACTAAACAAAACGAAACGCTAAGCAAGTCTTAAAACTTGAGAGTTTAACTCTCGTCAATGTTTTATTTTTAATAGCTAGATCAAACATCTTTTGGAGAGTTTGATCCTGGCTCAGGACGAACGCTGGCGGCGTGCCTAATACATGCAAGTCGAGCGAATCAGATGGGAGCTTGCTCCCGGATGATTAGCGGCGGACGGGTGAGTAACACGTGGGCAACCTGCCCGTAAGATTGGGATAACTCCGGGAAACCGGTGCTAATACCGAATAGTTTCTGACACCTCATGGTGTCAGAGGGAAAGTTGGCTTCGGCTAACACTTACGGATGGGCCCGCGGCGCATTAGCTAGTTGGTGAGGTAACGGCTCACCAAGGCGACGATGCGTAGCCGACCTGAGAGGGTGATCGGCCACACTGGGACTGAGACACGGCCCAGACTCCTACGGGAGGCAGCAGTAGGGAATCTTCCGCAATGGACGAAAGTCTGACGGAGCAACGCCGCGTGAGCGAAGAAGGCCTTCGGGTCGTAAAGCTCTGTTGTCAGGGAAGAACAAGTGCCATTCGAATAGGTTGGCACCTTGACGGTACCTGACCAGAAAGCCACGGCTAACTACGTGCCAGCAGCCGCGGTAATACGTAGGTGGCAAGCGTTGTCCGGAATTATTGGGCGTAAAGCGCGCGCAGGCGGTCCTTTAAGTCTGATGTGAAAGCCCACGGCTCAACCGTGGAGGGTCATTGGAAACTGGAGGACTTGAGTGCAGAAGAGAAGAGTGGAATTCCACGTGTAGCGGTGAAATGCGTAGAGATGTGGAGGAACACCAGTGGCGAAGGCGACTCTTTGGTCTGTAACTGACGCTGAGGCGCGAAAGCGTGGGGAGCAAACAGGATTAGATACCCTGGTAGTCCACGCCGTAAACGATGAGTGCTAAGTGTTAGGGGGTTTCCGCCCCTTAGTGCTGCAGCTAACGCATTAAGCACTCCGCCTGGGGAGTACGGCCGCAAGGCTGAAACTCAAAGGAATTGACGGGGGCCCGCACAAGCGGTGGAGCATGTGGTTTAATTCGAAGCAACGCGAAGAACCTTACCAGGTCTTGACATCCTCTGAAAACCCTAGAGATAGGGCGTTCCCCTTCGGGGGACAGAGTGACAGGTGGTGCATGGTTGTCGTCAGCTCGTGTCGTGAGATGTTGGGTTAAGTCCCGCAACGAGCGCAACCCTTGTCCTTAGTTGCCAGCATTCAGTTGGGCACTCTAGGGAGACTGCCGGTGACAAACCGGAGGAAGGTGGGGATGACGTCAAATCATCATGCCCCTTATGACCTGGGCTACACACGTGCTACAATGGGTGGTACAAAGGGCAGC
>NZ_LFZV01000001.1:3758366-3763403 GCF_001183965.1 Bacillus sp. FJAT-27916 | reverse complement strand
CGTTCCCATTCCGAACACGGAAGTTAAGCTCTTCAGCGCCGATGGTAGTTGGGGCTCACGCCCCTGTGAGAGTAGGACGTTGCCGGGCAAGCAGAAACCAGTTCAGTATTGAACTGGTTTTTTTGTGTTTTATATTTTCTCGAAAGAGAAAATAAAAGGGATGAAGCCTATTCAAACTGGCAGCAGGCATCTTTGATTGGGGAGAAGCAAGGAGATCGGAATGTACATTGTCCGCACTGGACTGAACGAGTCCGGCTGACGCCGAGGTCCACCTCTTATCGCCGGTTGGGATCCGAACACGGAAATTAAGGTCTTCAGCGCCGATGGTAGTTGGGGCCGCGCGTCCCCTGTGAGAGTAGGACGTTGCCGGGCAAGCGAAAACCAGTTCTAGTTGTGAGCTGGTTTTTTTGTGTTTTCAGGGCATCATGGAGATGCAAGGGAAATGAAAATGGCTTAACAGAGGGTTAGTTTTCAAAGATTTTGAGAAGAAAAAGCAAAATATCTTCTAAAAAACTACGTTATCTAGTCATTTTTGATGGAGAGGAGATAGATGGGTTTATTTTTTTATCTCCTACTTCCGTGATTTTAAGATTTAAGGGAGAATTTCTTCTATTTAAGGGCGGAAATCTGACATTTATGGGCGATAAATCTCAGGTAAGGGCGAGCCCAGGTCTCTAGGGGCGAATGTCCAATTTTAAAGGAGAAAAACCCAAAGGTTAAGGGAGCAAATAGAGGTTGCGACGAAAGCAATGGAATCTAAACGGAGTAATCTGGTTTCCTTGAGGAACATAAAATAGAAGCAAGACTGCTATCTCAATCTAGATCCGTAATAACAGCCAGCCTGATTCACACAGCTAATCATCACTCCGAATATCAGGTGCTCCATTTTGTAAAATCATGTAAAGTTATGATATAGAGGCATGAGGGGAGATAGGAGAATGGAATACCGAAAGGCGACAAAAAGGGATATTGGGGTAATGATGGAACTGAGGAAACGACAGTTAATAGATGAAGGGATTGAACCATCTAGTAATATGGATGACGAACTGCAATCTTTCTTTGAACGAAAGCTTTGTGACGGTACGTTGGTTCAGTGGCTGGTTGAGGACTTAGATGAGGTTGTAGCTTGCGGGGCTGTGCTGTTTTATGAATTTCCGCCAAGTTATACAAATCCGACGGGAATGAAGGCGTACATCGCTAATATGTTTACGGATGAACGGTATCGGGGCAGAGGGATTGCGAAAAAGCTATTAGAAATGCTTGTGGAGGAAGTGCAAGCAGCGGGCATTACGAAAATTTGGCTGGGCGCTTCGGTGATGGGCAGACCGGTATATAAAAAAATTGGTTTTATGGAAAGTAACGAGTATCTAGAGCTGGATTTGGCTAAAGGAGCTAAGCAATGAAGATTCGATTACTAAATGATGATGAACAGCCGCCGATGAATTTGCTTTTATTAGCCGACCCATCAAAAGCTATGATAGAGGGTTATTTAGATAGAGGAAAGTGTTATCTATCAGAGAAGGATGGAAAGATCGTCGGTGTGTATGTCTTGCTTCCTACCAGGCCAGGAACGATAGAGATTGTCAATTTGGCTGTGGAAGAAGGGCATCAGGGGATGGGTCTTGGGAAGGCTTTAGTAATGGATGCGATCCACAGAGCCAGAAGCCAAGGGTATAAAACGCTTGAAATCGGTACAGGGAATTCAAGTATCAGTCAACTTGCGTTATATCAAAAATGCGGGTTCCGGATAACGGGGATTGATCGTGATTTTTTCATTCGACATTATGAGGAAAAGATTTTTGAAAATGGAATACCGTGCCTTGATATGGTGAGACTTTCACAAGATATATTACCGGGTGAACAAGGCTAAAGATCCTCTTGCCACGAATACATAACGGATAGGAGGAGGGTTGGATGAATCTCGGAAAACCGCTTGCCATCGGAAACACCGCATCTATCTATCGGAGCCAGGATAAGGTCATTAAATTAATGAAAGAAGGCTTCCCTGCAACAGAGGTGTATTTTGAAGCCAAGAAGCAGGCATTTGCCTATGCTTGCGGTCTAGATGTTCCAAAAATAGTGATGGTAACGGAGATTGACGGCAGACAGGCTCTTATCATGGAATATATAGAAGGACCAACGATAGGAGAGAGGCTTGTGGAAAATATGGAACAGGTGGAACATTACATTGATATTTGTGTACGTGTTCATCGCACCATCCATCAAGTGATTCCCAAAACTCCGTCAATTGAACGAATGCCGGATAAGCTGTATCGCCAAATCATTCTCAGTGAACTGCTCCCTGAAAATGTGAAGGCGCAATTATTCCAAAGGATGAACAAAATCAAATTTAAACCAAGGCTGTGCCATGGGGATTTTCATCCGTTTAATGGCATCATGAGCAAAGATAGACTGGTCATTCTTGATTGGGTAGATGCAGCATGGGAGACATCAGGGCAGATCTCTATCGAACGTATCTATTGCTTTCCTCTTTTTCAATAGATACAGCGGAATACTATTTAAGGAGCTATTGCAAACAAGCGGATCTTTCAAAAGAGGAAGTATTTCAGTGGGCCCCAATCATTGCTGGGGCACGATTATCTGAACAGATTCCATTGGAACAGAAGGAACCTCTTGTGGGGATTATCACTTCATTTCTGTGAAAGTATCAAAGGGTTCCGATTGATTCGGAACCCCCATTAACAATGCCAGAGAGCATTAATCAATCGATTGATTAGTCCGTCAAAACCGGGTCATTCCTGCATTCCAGCGCTGCGATATATCCGAATGTCATGGCAGGCCCCAAGGTCGCTCCTGGTCCGGGATAGGATTCTCCCATAATGGAGGCGGAACAATTGCCGGCTGCATATACTCCTTTGATGAATGATCCATCTTCTTTTATGATGCGTGCCTTCTCATCAATTACCACGCCTCCCTTTGTTCCAATATCGCCCGGATAGACACGAAGGGCATAATAGGGGCCGTTATTAATGGTGTCTAAATTCGGATTCTTTAAAGTTGGGTCCCCGTAGTATCGGTCATAAGGGACATCGCCTCGTCCGTAATCCGCATCTTTTCCTCTTTTCGCTAGCTGGTTAAAGCGTTCAATTGTAGCGATGAGTTCGATCCGGTCCATCTCCAAGTTCTCCGCTAATTCGGTAATGGTATCGCCAGTCCTTACAATATCATGATCATAGTATTCCTTCGGGAAATCCAGCCCCGGGAATTGACCGGCTATCAGATAGCGCTTCTTGGTTCTTCGGTCGATGATGAACCAAGAGGGGATTGCTTTTCCGTTTGTCCGTTTATTATGCTCATACATCAAGTCTATGAACTCATGATAGGGTAGTGCTTCATTCAGGTATCGGTGTCCATCCTGGTCGGTGATGACCATACTCGGGATACCGCGCTCAGCGACAAGAAAAAACGGTTTCCCATTGTGATCAATAATAGAAGGGGCTCCCCAAACCTTATCCATTAGGTCGAACTTTGCCCCTAATTTAGCAGCTGGTGAGAGGATGTCGCCCGTCTGGCCCGTGGGGGAGGAGGTCCACTGCATATTAGTAGGCTTGGGCAGATACTTCTCCCGTTTTTTCTGATCTCTTGAGAATCCACCAGAACCAAGAATGACTCCCTTTCTTGCTTTAATTGATTGTGCCCTTCCGTCTTTTTTCACTTTGATACCAACAACACGGTCATCATCAATAATGAAGTCCGTAAATGCCGTGTTAAGTGCTAATTCCCCTCCGGCCTCCTTATAGGAAAGGGCGAAACGAGCAATGAGAGCTTGTCCAAGAGAAGTGAGTTTAGCCCGGGTGATTTTAGATTTGACCATTCTTAAGCCCAGGCGCATAGATCGCATCTTCCCTGCAGTGGTGCGTGTAATCATATTTATCTTATGGAAATCCTGTCCTGTCATCGTAAAGCCCTTAGTGGGGATGGTAGGGCTGTTCATTAAATGCTGCCAGCTGCCAAGCTTCCTAGCATCGATAATCAAAGGTTCAATCGACCGACCGTGGGCTTTACCGCCCGGGTAATGAGCATAATAATCAGAGTAGTTTCGTGCATAGGAAAATCTCATATGCTCTGTTTTCTGATAAAAGTAATCAAGCATCTCGATGCCCTTCCGTAAGTAGGTGTCTTTAACAGGTTCGGTGACCCGGTCTCCAACTGTGACATCTAAGTATCTTCTTGCCTCCTTATAGCTGTCGCTAACACCGGCTTCTTCTAAATAGCGATTATTCGGAATCCATACACCGCCTCCTGAAAGGGCAGAAGCACCGCCGTATTTACTTTCCTTTTCAATTAATAGAGTGTGCAGACCTTCAAGCTGAGCGGTCAATGCGGCTGAGAAACCAGCTGCTCCCGAGCCTACTACTAACACATCGTACTCTTCATCCCAATTCATCTAATCCCTCCCGCTTGCTATAAAATATGTCCTGAGAAAAAGACATAGAATAGAAAAAGAAGAATTTTAGCGATAAATTCCAGTTTCATTTTAGGCGAAAAGGTGGTATATTAATTGAGCTGCTTCTTTAAGCAGTGCTGATAGAAAATGGATGATAAACTTTTTTAAAAAAAGTATTGCATTCATAAAAAATATCAGGTATTATATAAAAGTTGCTTCCGAAAAACGAGATAAAAACTTTTGAAAAAAGTTCTTGCTTTTAAGAAGTAATGAGAGTATAATAAATAAGGTCGCTAAGGCGATTGAAAAAGATTGTTCTTTGAAAACTAAACAAAACGAAACGCTAAGCAAGTCTTAAAAAAGAGAGTTTAACTCTCGTCAATGTTTTAAATTATAGCTAGATCAAACATCTTTTGGAGAGTTTGATCCTGGCTCAGGACGAACGCTGGCGGCGTGCCTAATACATGCAAGTCGAGCGAATCAGATGGGAGCTTGCTCCCGGATGATTAGCGGCGGACGGGTGAGTAACACGTGGGCAACCTGCCCGTAAGATTGGGATAACTCCGGGAAACCGGTGCTAATACCGAATAGTTTCTGACACCTCATGGTGTCAGAGGGAAAGTTGGCTT
>NZ_LFZV01000001.1:3683485-3754250 GCF_001183965.1 Bacillus sp. FJAT-27916 | reverse complement strand
TGAAAGATGATCAGGTAGATAGGTCCGAGGTGGAAGTGTGGCGACACATGGAGCTGACGGATACTAATCGTTCGAGGACTTAACCAAGAACAAAACGCATAGGCCAAAACAACATTATCCAGTTTTGAAAGAATGATTCAACATTCTTTTATAAGTCCGGTAACGATGGCGAAGAGGCCACACCCGTTCCCATTCCGAACACGGAAGTTAAGCTCTTCAGCGCCGATGGTAGTTGGGGCTCACGCCCCTGTGAGAGTAGGACGTTGCCGGGCAAGCGGAAACCAGTTCAGTAATGAACTGGTTTTTTTGTGTTTTCAGAGCATCGTGAAGATGTGGGGAATATTAAAAAGGGGTAATAGAGGTTTAGTTTTCAAAAATTTTTAGGAAAATAGCATCTAAAAACACATTAGCTTGTCATTTTTGCTGGTCAGAGGATGGACGGGCTTTCTTTTCTATCTCCCATTCTAAGGGCGAAATCTGGTGTTTATGGGCAAAAATTAAACTTAAGGGCGAAGACTTGTTGGTGAGTATAAGGATTTCTGCAAAATCCCTCTATTGAGTTAAATAAACGATTCAACTCAATAGAGGGATTTTTATCATGATACATAAGTGCCATCTATTCCTTATAGCAGTGATCGTATATCTAATATCTGATTAATTTATTATTGATGTCATGCGTATCTTTGGGTATTATTTTACATATAGTGGGAAAATGTTACAAAATAGATGATAGTATGTTTGATATAGAGAGAGGAATCTGCTGAAGGGGTGAAAGGATGAATAATGTAAAGAAGGCCATATTCTTTAGGTGGTTTTATGCTGTGTTGGCTCCGGTAGTATTGTATTTCGCTACTTGGGGTATACTGCCTCCTTATGTGTATGTCCTCGTAGCTATCGTATGTTTGTTATCTACGCTATTCATGACTGGAGTAATGAAGAAGCAATCGGCAAGGGAAGAGTAAAAATATGCTGCTGCATGAACAAAGCCAGTTCAAAGGTGAACTGGCTTTTCCCTTTATTAGTTGACTCTCTTATACGCCTTATTCTTCTCCAATTCCATACAGCCATTCTTCTTAAAGACCTGGAGCATGGGTAGATTTTTATGACTCGTACTGCCAATATAATAGGCTGCTCCAAATGTACGCATAAGAAGATTCAATGTATGCTGGTGGATGAGGATACTTTTTCCTTTTCCTCTTTCTTCGGGAATTAGGCCAAAATAAAAGATTCTCCCCTCTTGAGCTGTTCCTTCCTCTATATGAGGGATAGTCACTCCGATTGGTTGGCCTTTTTCATATACCATGATGCAAGACCGGCGGTATTCAGAACCAAGTTCGATTTTAATTGATTCCATTTGTTCCTCCGCATTCATAGAGGGAGTAGCATTTAAAGAAGCGTGCATTACTTGATTCCAGACTGTAGTGAACTCCTTTTCAGATATGGTGTAAAGGTCTATGAAAGTATATGGGCTATGAGCTGGCTCAATATTTAACTCCTTTTGCACAGTGATGATTTCATCATGGAACTGAAAGTCATACTCCTGTAAAAGCCGTTCTATCTCCGGGCTGAATTGGCTGTTCACGAGAATGTTAAGATACCGGATGGCATTAACACAGGGTTGTTCCATTAGATCGATGATGAATTCAGTCAGCTCTTCCTCTGAAAGATATTTCGTATCTTCAATTGAGATGAAATTGGCTCCTTTAACGATTTTGACTTTCTCAATTGTCATATCTTCCCCTCCAGTGCTCCGTAAATAACATTCTATACTTAAACATGAGCAGGCTCGCCACTCCTAGTATAAGGGCAGAAAGAATAAACACAGCTCTCACCCCAAATAGATCAGCGCCTATACCCATTAATAGGGAAGCGAAACCAAATGTCCCAGTAGAGAGGGCGCCGAGTGAGGTATACACAGTTGATAGCTGCTCCTTAGGTACACTCCTTTGAATGACCGTTTGCTGGGGAATGTCTTTTAATTGGGCGAAAAAGCCGATTAATAGGGAAAGAAATACAGCAATGAGCGGTATGCTGTTGAAGCTGAATAGCAGGGTGACAAGGAAGGAAGCTGCTATGCTCCAACACATCACCATCCCTAATCTTCTCTCGATAAAGGAGCTGTACTTAACACAATAGATACTCCCGATAATCAACCCAAAGAAGAATGCCCCATTAATAAATCCCCACCATCTTTCATCACTGTTCAATGTCTCGGTTACAAATACGAGGATGATGGCAGCGACCCAAACGGTACCTGCAATGGTTTCAAGAACATCCATCTTGGTGATTACCCGTAATACAGGAGTAGAAAAGATGGTTCTCCATCCTTTTTTCAATCGATCTTGTTTGGCGGTCTGTTCAATAGGAGCTGAGACAACATCAGCCAGCAGGCAAAGCAAGAGGCTTGCCAGGATGAACAAAACAACGGCAATCCAAATTAGCGCCTTTGAACTGACAAATAATAAAGCGGCGCTGCTGATAAACCACATAGTTGCTTGAATGAGCTGGGTAATGGACTCACCCAATCCATTTGCCTTCAACAGCTGCTCAGGATTCACATAATGAGGAATCAGAGCTTGTCGAATCGGGTTTGCGCAACCGTCAAGGAAGGCAATCAATCCAATAGTTAGGAATACCCATCCATAGGTTGATCCCGACAGCATGGACCAGCTTAAGCCTAATAAGATAAGTGAAAAGGTCTTGCCAATCTGCGAACCTGTCATTAACCATTTCAAACTGACTTTACCGAATAGTAGAGGAGTCAGGAGGCTTGATAAGAACATGGCGGATGTAATCGTAAACGGTACGAAGGAAGCCGCCGCTGCAGAGCCTGTCTGGGTAAAAATCAGATTGATGATACTGACCATATAGAGAACATCGCCGATATTAGCGGCAGACTGTCCCATAATGAGAAGGTTGAAATTTCTGTTCAATTGTCTATCCCCCATTCATTTTATTGCTTTAAATATGAATGGGTTGACTCAAATTGGACTGTTCATTCAGAAGACACCTTTCATAGAAAGATAAATCATTGGGGGATAGATTTATCATAAGATCATCTATATGTATTCCATTTCTTTCAGTATAATCCTTCTTTTTAAAATTGATAAAAGGAATACATCTTCCAGTGAAGAATTAGTAATAACAAGGGGGAGTTAAATATGTATCAATATGTTAATGGGCTTGTTATTCGAGATGGCACGGAGGGAGTCCCGGCTGCGCAGGTCGAAAATCTTTTTAAGGATGCGGGCTGGGCACGGGATATACCATCATGGCAAAAGGAAAAGTACACACTAATATTCCAGAAATCAACCTGGGCTTTTACGGTTTGGGATGTTGATCGAATGGTGGAGATGGTTCGTGTGATCTCAGACAAAATTATGGCGGCTAATATTATGGACCTTGTGGTTTTATCGGAATATAAGGGGAGAGGGATTGGCCGAAGACTAGTTGAGCTCTGTGTCCAGAAGCTGCCTCATGGTGATTGGTTTGCACATACATCAGCAGCTAATTTCAGCTTTTATGAGAAGTGTGGATTTGAGGTAAAGGATTTAAATGAGAATGGAACCTGTGCTTACTATGGGTATATCAAAGCTCGTGAGGAAGGACATAGGTGAATTTATTTCCTCTAAATCCCAGTATATTTTATCGGACAAAGGTGGTATATTAATTGAGCTGCTTCTTTAAGCAGTGCTGATAGAAAATGGATGATAAACTTTTTTAAAAAAAGTATTGCATTCATAAAAAATATCAGGTATTATATAAAAGTTGCTTCCGAAAAACGAGATAAAAACTTTTAAAAAAAGTTCTTGCTTTTAAGAAGTAATGAGAGTATAATAAATAAGGTCGCTAAGGCGATTGAAAAAGATTGTTCTTTGAAAACTAAACAAAACGAAACGCTAAGCAAGTCTTAAAAAAGAGAGTTTAACTCTCGTCAATGTTTTAAATTATAGCTAGATCAAACATCTTTTGGAGAGTTTGATCCTGGCTCAGGACGAACGCTGGCGGCGTGCCTAATACATGCAAGTCGAGCGAATCAGATGGGAGCTTGCTCCCGGATGATTAGCGGCGGACGGGTGAGTAACACGTGGGCAACCTGCCCGTAAGATTGGGATAACTCCGGGAAACCGGTGCTAATACCGAATAGTTTCTGACACCTCATGGTGTCAGAGGGAAAGTTGGCTTTTAGCTAACACTTACGGATGGGCCCGCGGCGCATTAGCTAGTTGGTGAGGTAACGGCTCACCAAGGCGACGATGCGTAGCCGACCTGAGAGGGTGATCGGCCACACTGGGACTGAGACACGGCCCAGACTCCTACGGGAGGCAGCAGTAGGGAATCTTCCGCAATGGACGAAAGTCTGACGGAGCAACGCCGCGTGAGCGAAGAAGGCCTTCGGGTCGTAAAGCTCTGTTGTCAGGGAAGAACAAGTGCCATTCGAATAGGTTGGCACCTTGACGGTACCTGACCAGAAAGCCACGGCTAACTACGTGCCAGCAGCCGCGGTAATACGTAGGTGGCAAGCGTTGTCCGGAATTATTGGGCGTAAAGCGCGCGCAGGCGGTCCTTTAAGTCTGATGTGAAAGCCCACGGCTCAACCGTGGAGGGTCATTGGAAACTGGAGGACTTGAGTGCAGAAGAGAAGAGTGGAATTCCACGTGTAGCGGTGAAATGCGTAGAGATGTGGAGGAACACCAGTGGCGAAGGCGACTCTTTGGTCTGTAACTGACGCTGAGGCGCGAAAGCGTGGGGAGCAAACAGGATTAGATACCCTGGTAGTCCACGCCGTAAACGATGAGTGCTAAGTGTTAGGGGGTTTCCGCCCCTTAGTGCTGCAGCTAACGCATTAAGCACTCCGCCTGGGGAGTACGGCCGCAAGGCTGAAACTCAAAGGAATTGACGGGGGCCCGCACAAGCGGTGGAGCATGTGGTTTAATTCGAAGCAACGCGAAGAACCTTACCAGGTCTTGACATCCTCTGAAAACCCTAGAGATAGGGCGTTCCCCTTCGGGGGACAGAGTGACAGGTGGTGCATGGTTGTCGTCAGCTCGTGTCGTGAGATGTTGGGTTAAGTCCCGCAACGAGCGCAACCCTTGTCCTTAGTTGCCAGCATTCAGTTGGGCACTCTAGGGAGACTGCCGGTGACAAACCGGAGGAAGGTGGGGATGACGTCAAATCATCATGCCCCTTATGACCTGGGCTACACACGTGCTACAATGGGTGGTACAAAGGGCAGCAAGACCGCGAGGTTAAGCAAATCCCATAAAACCACTCTCAGTTCGGATTGCAGGCTGCAACTCGCCTGCATGAAGCTGGAATCGCTAGTAATCGCGGATCAGCATGCCGCGGTGAATACGTTCCCGGGCCTTGTACACACCGCCCGTCACACCACGAGAGTTTGTAACACCCGAAGTCGGTGGGGTAACCCTTACGGGAGCCAGCCGCCGAAGGTGGGACAGATGATTGGGGTGAAGTCGTAACAAGGTAGCCGTATCGGAAGGTGCGGCTGGATCACCTCCTTTCTAAGGAATATAGACTGCCTCAGCCAAGTAGTTTTGTTTAGTTTTGAAGGAGCAATCCTTCTGTAAATTGTTCTTTGAAAACTGGATAATGTAGTAAGGCAAAGTAATGCGTCATTAATGTATAAAAACCGAGTAAGAGTTTTTTAACGGTTAAGTTAATAAGGGCGCACGGTGGATGCCTTGGCACTAGGAGCCGATGAAGGACGGGACTAACACCGATATGCTTCGGGGAGCTGTAAGTAAGCTTTGATCCGGAGATTTCCGAATGGGGAAACCCACTGTTCGTAATGGAGCAGTATCTTACACTGAATTCATAGGTGTATGAAGGCACACCCGGGGAACTGAAACATCTAAGTACCCGGAGGAAGAGAAAGCAAACGCGATTTCCTGAGTAGCGGCGAGCGAAACGGAACCAGCCCAAACCAGAAGGCTTGCCTTCTGGGGTTGTAGGACACTCATTGTGGAGTTACAAAGGAACGGGGTAGGCGAAGCGACCTGGAAAGGTCCGTCAGAGAAGGTAACAACCCTGTAACCGAAACTTCGTTCCCTCCCGAGTGGATCCTGAGTACGGCGGAACACGAGGAATTCCGTCGGAATCCGGGAGGACCATCTCCCAAGGCTAAATACTCCCTAGTGACCGATAGTGAACCAGTACCGTGAGGGAAAGGTGAAAAGCACCCCGGAAGGGGAGTGAAAGAGATCCTGAAACCGTGTGCCTACAAGTAGTCAGAGCCCGTTAACGGGTGATGGCGTGCCTTTTGTAGAATGAACCGGCGAGTTACGATCCCATGCGAGGTTAAGTTGAAGAGACGGAGCCGCAGCGAAAGCGAGTCTGAATAGGGCGTATGAGTATGTGGTCGTAGACCCGAAACCAGGTGATCTACCCATGTCCAGGATGAAGTCCAGGTAACACTGGATGGAGGTCCGAACCCACGCACGTTGAAAAGTGCGGGGATGAGGTGTGGGTAGCGGAGAAATTCCAATCGAACCTGGAGATAGCTGGTTCTCTCCGAAATAGCTTTAGGGCTAGCCTCGAACTGAGAGTCTTGGAGGTAGAGCACTGTTTGGACTAGGGGCCCTCATCGGGTTACCGAATTCAGACAAACTCCGAATGCCAAAGACTTATGTTCGGGAGTCAGACTGCGAGTGATAAGATCCGTAGTCAAAAGGGAAACAGCCCAGACCGCCAGCTAAGGTCCCAAAGTATACGTTAAGTGGAAAAGGATGTGGAGTTGCCCAGACAACCAGGATGTTGGCTTAGAAGCAGCCACCATTTAAAGAGTGCGTAATAGCTCACTGGTCGAGTGACTCTGCGCCGAAAATGTACCGGGGCTAAACGTATCACCGAAGCTGCGGATGCATACCGTATGGTATGCGTGGTAGGAGAGCGTTCTAAGGGCTGTGAAGCATGACCGGAAGGACATGTGGAGCGCTTAGAAGTGAGAATGCCGGTATGAGTAGCGAAAGAAGGGTGAGAATCCCTTCCACCGAATGCCTAAGGTTTCCTGAGGAAGGCTCGTCCGCTCAGGGTTAGTCAGGACCTAAGCCGAGGCCGAAAGGCGTAGGCGATGGACAACAGGTTGATATTCCTGTACCACCTCTCTTCCATTTGAGTGATGGGGGGACGCAGTAGGATAGGGTAAGCGCGCTGTTGGATATGCGCGTCCAAGCAGTTAGGCCGATGAGTAGGCAAATCCGCTCATCACACAAGGCTGAGCTGTGATGGCGAGGGAACTAGAGTACCGAAGTTCCTGATTCCACACTGCCAAGAAAAGCCTCTAGCGAGGAAGAAGGTGCCTGTACCGCAAACCGACACAGGTAGGCGAGGAGAGAATCCTAAGGTGATCGAGAGAACTCTCGTTAAGGAACTCGGCAAAATGACCCCGTAACTTCGGGAGAAGGGGTGCTCACCAGGGTGTCAAAGCCCAGGTGAGCCGCAGTGAAAAGGCCCAGGCGACTGTTTAGCAAAAACACAGGTCTCTGCGAAGCCGCAAGGCGAAGTATAGGGGCTGACGCCTGCCCGGTGCTGGAAGGTTAAGAGGAGCGCTTAGCGTAAGCGAAGGTGCGAATTGAAGCCCCAGTAAACGGCGGCCGTAACTATAACGGTCCTAAGGTAGCGAAATTCCTTGTCGGGTAAGTTCCGACCCGCACGAAAGGCGTAACGATCTGGGCACTGTCTCAACGAGAGACTCGGTGAAATTATAGTACCTGTGAAGATGCAGGTTACCCGCGACAGGACGGAAAGACCCCGTGGAGCTTTACTGCAGCCTGATATTGAATTTTGGTACAGCTTGTACAGGATAGGTAGGAGCCTTTGAAGCCGGAGCGCCAGCTTCGGTGGAGGCGTCGGTGGGATACTACCCCCGCTGTATTGAACTTCTAACCCGCACCCCTGAACCGGGGTGGGAGACAGTGTCAGGTGGGCAGTTTGACTGGGGCGGTCGCCTCCTAAAGAGTAACGGAGGCGCCCAAAGGTTCCCTCAGAATGGTTGGAAATCATTCGCAGAGTGTAAAGGCACAAGGGAGCTTGACTGCGAGACCTACAAGTCGAGCAGGGACGAAAGTCGGGCTTAGTGATCCGGTGGTTCCGCATGGAAGGGCCATCGCTCAACGGATAAAAGCTACCCCGGGGATAACAGGCTTATCTCCCCCAAGAGTCCACATCGACGGGGAGGTTTGGCACCTCGATGTCGGCTCATCGCATCCTGGGGCTGTAGTCGGTCCCAAGGGTTGGGCTGTTCGCCCATTAAAGCGGTACGCGAGCTGGGTTCAGAACGTCGTGAGACAGTTCGGTCCCTATCCGTCGTGGGCGCAGGAAATTTGAGAGGAGCTGTCCTTAGTACGAGAGGACCGGGATGGACGCACCGCTGGTGTACCAGTTGTTCCGCCAGGAGCATAGCTGGGTAGCTACGTGCGGACGGGATAAGTGCTGAAAGCATCTAAGCATGAAGCCCCCCTCGAGATGAGATTTCCCATAGCGCAAGCTAGTAAGAACCCTGAAAGATGATCAGGTAGATAGGTCCGAGGTGGAAGTGTGGCGACACATGGAGCTGACGGATACTAATCGTTCGAGGACTTAACCAAGAACAAAACGCATACGCCAAACAAACATTATCCAGTTTTGAAAGAATGATTCAACATTCTTTTATAAGTCCGGTAACGATGGCGAAGAGGCCACACCCGTTCCCATTCCGAACACGGAAGTTAAGCTCTTCAGCGCCGATGGTAGTTGGGGCTCACGCCCCTGTGAGAGTAGGACGTTGCCGGGCAAGCGGAAACCAGTTCAGTATTGAACTGGTTTTTTTGTGTTTTCGGAGCATCGTGAAGATGCAAGGGAAATGAAAATGGCTTAACAGAGGGGTAGTTTTCAAAGATTTTGAGGAGAAAAGTCAAATTAGCTTCTAAAAACACATTAGCTTGTCATTTTTGACGGTCAGAGGATAGATGAGCTTTCTATTTTATCTCCCATTCCCCTGTTTTCAAGATTTAAGGGCGAAACATGCAGCCTATGGGCGATAATAAGGTGGTAAGGGCAAAGTTTACACGTTAAGGGAGAAAATTCTTGATTAAAATTACACCCCAGAGAAACTAAGGTATGCTGCCTATTTTTGAAAGGTTTCCTCCTAATAATCTAGGACAACAAAAAGGAACCTTCTCTACATTGTCGAATTGATAAGTTAGAAAGCCAAATAAGGAGAATGTCTATGCCAATGTGGGAACAACAGATCATCCAGACAGGCAGGGGTTCCTTTGAAATTTTTATCAAGGGGAATGGAAACCCTGTCTGTGTCACGCATGATTACTCAGCTTTTAATCATACAGGTGATTATTTTGCAGATACATTTACGAATCGGAATCAGGTCATCCTAATTAATTTGAAGAATGCTGGCAACTCTGATCGAGCAGAGCATCCGCATGAATTGAGCCTAATAGATTCTGTTTTGGATTTAGAGGAGATTCGAAAGTAGTTGGGATATACAGAGTGGATATATGCGGGGGATTCAACTGGAGGGATGATTGGCATCCTATATGGAATCCATTATTCAATGTCCTTAAAGGCTCTCATTTTGGTGGGAACAGCCGCTAGAGAGTATAGCTCATCAAGTAGGTGCATATATCATGTTCTACATCCTCAATTTAAGAGAATGCAAGAGTTAATGAAACTTTTAAAAGAGCCAGGGCTTGGTGAAGTTGAGAGAGCTAATCTGACGAAGGAACGAACTCAGCTGTCGTTATATCATGCTGAGAAGTATGAGGAGTATTTTTCAAAGGACATCAGGAATTCAGCAGGGAAGCATTAATCTATGATGTGACAAGGCAATTGATTAGGATTCATGCCAGGACGGCTGTTTTATGCGGTCAATATGATGTCC
Organism: Bacillus sp. FJAT-27916; assembly: GCF_001183965.1. Taxonomy (GTDB): domain Bacteria; phylum Bacillota; class Bacilli; order Bacillales; family Pradoshiaceae; genus Pradoshia. The sequence continues at coordinate 3,744,355 of NZ_LFZV01000001.1, read as the reverse complement.
AGTGCCCTGTGGAGTTTTCAATTGAATTGAGTGAAGGGATTCGAGATGCCTATCTGCATGTTTTTCCCTATAGCAATCATTATCCCCATCTAGAGGAAAGACGTGATTTCAAGCGTGTGACGGCTGATTTTCTGAGAGAGATAGAGGGGTGAGTAGATGACAAAGTCAATTGTTGAAATAGAGACTTATGATTCCAGTTGGGAGAATCAATTTGAGAGAGAGAAGCAAGGGATTGAAGAGGTACTCGGACAGTATGCAGTCATGATTGAACATATCGGAAGTACTTCTGTGAGAGGGCTCGCAGCGAAGCCGATTATCGACATAATGGTCGGCACTGTTGATATAGAGGATGCGGCGTTATTTGCAGGACCTTTATGTGAAATAGGGTATGAATATGTTCCTAAACCTGCGTTTGAGAGTAAGGGGAGATTTTTCTTTCGCAAAGGTGTGTGGGGCAAAGGAACCTGTCACTTGCATGTATGTAAATGGAATGGCAGTGAATGGAGGGATAAGCTGATGTTTCGCGATTACCTCCGGGCGCATCCAGAAGCAGCTGCCGAATATGCGTCCTTGAAACGGCAGCTTGCCATAAAGCATAAAGATGAACGATCTGCTTATACGAAAGAAAAGGAGCCCTTCATTCAAGCAATCCTTTTGAAGGTCAGAGATCTAAGGAGGCCTAATATGTTTGTGAAAATATACGAATATCACATACAGAAAGAGAAAGAGGCCCTTTTCTTAGACATCCAAGAGAAGGTGAGGGCTCTCTATCAGGAGTATGTGAGCTGCGATGTCATGCTCTTGAAAAGCCTGGATGACGAAACGAAGTGGGTAGAGGTTTCGAAATATGACAATGAGGATGCGTATCAGAATGCCATCCAAATAATCAATAAAGAACGAGCTGTCCAAGCTTTGTTTAAGGCATTTGAAGGGTGCTTAGTTGCAGATAAAGCGGAGATTAGCGAACAGAATTATATACGAATGTCTTAACGAGTATGATATAACCAGTTCTGATGAGGGCTGGTTATTATTATGGGCAGAATTTAAACCGTTAGTCGAGCGAAGTGAACGTGTTGTATATCGAGGAACCTTTAGGAATTATATCTGCTTAATTAATTACTGGCTAAAACAGTTCTTAAATTCCTCCCCCTTTTCCCTTTAGCATTCCCGAAAAATAGGATACACTAATGGTGAGTCATTTAAGTAAGAAAGGACGAGTAGTATTGGCGAAGCCGAAGAAGCAGCGTTTTGAGCTGATGGACAACGAGACGATCGATGCGTGTTTGGATCGGATGAAAAGAGAAGGATATTTTCCGGTGAAGCGGGTGGAGAAGCCGATTTTCAAGGAAGTGATTTCTGGAGGGAATACGGAATATGTGCCGGTTTCGAGGCAGATTATCTTTGAAGGAAAGTTAATGGAGTAGAAAAAGCGAACGTTTTTCTAATAAAACTTAAAAACGTTCGAATTTCAGTTGACAGTTAAAAGTTCGGATTGTTAATATGAATACGAACATACAATACAAATTTATACGCAATGTTTCTCTCATATAATAGCGGGGATATGGCCTGCGAGTTTCTACCCAAAAACCGAATAAATTTTTGGACTATGAGGGAAAGCACATTCTCAACGTTTTTTTGAGGTAAGCATTTCCTTCGTTTAGGATGCTTATGGCATGGCTGATGAAGCTGTGTGGGCTGCTTTCTCTTTATGGAAAGTGTGTTCATGCAGCTTTTTTATATGGAGAGGAGATAATAGATATGAACCCTCAGGTTGGAGTCATCATGGGAAGCATCTCAGATTGGGAAACGATGAAATATGCTTGTGAGATCTTGGATATGTTTGAAGTGGAGTATGAGAAGAAGGTTGTTTCGGCGCATCGGACGCCGGATCTCATGTTTGAATACGCAGGCAGTGCCCGTCATAGAGGCTTAAAGGTGATTATTGCCGGTGCGGGCGGTGCAGCTCATTTGCCTGGAATGGTAGCGGCGAAGACGAACTTGCCGGTCATTGGTGTACCCGTGCAGTCAAAGGCATTGAATGGCTTGGATTCCTTGCTGTCCATCGTGCAGATGCCAGGAGGGGTTCCGGTAGCGACGGTTTCAATCGGCACGGCAGGTGCGAAAAATGCTGGGCTACTTGCGGTGAAGATCCTTGGCACGTTTGAACAGGGATTAGCCGAGAAGCTTGAGGAGTATACGTTGAAGCTGCAAAAACAATCGATGGAAAGTTGTGATGAACTTGACTGAGCAGATGAGGGTGATTTTGCCGGGACAGACAATTGGAATCATTGGCGGAGGTCAGCTTGGGAGAATGATGGCATTGGCAGCGAAGCAATCAGGCTTTAAGATTGCGGTCCTTGATCCAACGCCGAACAGCCCATGCGGACAGGTGGCCGATGTTGAGATTACCGCAGCCTTTCATGATGCGAATGCATTGGAGCAGCTTGCTGAGATGAGCGATGTCGTCACATTTGAGTTTGAGAATATTGATGCGGATTCCCTTGATGGAATTGCTGAGAAGGTATGGATTCCGCAAGGGACGGATATTTTGCGAATCACGCAGGACCGAATCCTTGAGAAGCGGGCAATTGAGAAATCTGGCGTAAGAGTGGCGCCATTTGCTGAGGTATATGATCGTGAGGATTTGGATCAGGCACTGCAAGTGATTGGTTTCCCTTCTGTTTTGAAAACGGCTAGAGGCGGCTATGATGGGAAGGGACAGCTTGTTTTATGGAGTGAAGTTGACCTTCAACAGGCAGGGGATATTCTGGCACATGGTCATTGTGTGCTTGAACAGTTCATTCCTTTCGAGAAGGAGATCTCCGTCATTGTGACGAGGAAAGCGGATGGAGAGTTCAGGGTCTTCCCAGTTGTGGAGAATATTCATGTAAACAATATCCTGCATGAGACGATTGCGCCGGCAAGAATCAGCGAGGCGGCACAGGGAGCTGCGATTGATATGGCGTATCAGCTGGCCGTATCGCTTGATTTAGTTGGAACCCTTGCGATTGAAATGTTCTTAGTTAGTGAGGACGAAATACTCATTAATGAGCTTGCTCCTAGACCGCATAATTCCGGGCATTATTCCATCGAGGCATGTGTTACCTCACAGTTTGAGCAGCATATCCGGGCAGTTTGCAATTGGCCGCTCGGGCAGACAGAGATGCACATGAATGCCGTGATGGTTAATGTGCTTGGGGAGCATGTGGACGGCGTTATCGGTGCAATTGTGGAAAACCCGGAATGGAAGGTCCATTTCTACGGGAAAGAGGAAGCAAAGACCGGCCGGAAAATGGGACATATCACGATTTTAAATCCGGATCCTTCAGAGGTCCTCGAAGAGCTTGAGTTAACAAAGATTTGGACAAATAAAAGCATGATTAAATAGAAAAGGTGGACAACATACATGATTGAACGTTATACAAGACCTGAAATGGGAGCTATTTGGACGGAGGAGAACCGTTTCAAGGCTTGGCTGGAAGTAGAAATCTTAGCGTGTGAGGCATGGGCTGAGCTGGGCGCAATCCCGAAAGAGGACGTCAAGGCACTTCGGGAGAATGCATCCTTTGATGTGAGCCGCATTAAGGAAATTGAAGCGGAAACACGCCATGATGTGGTCGCTTTCACACGTGCGGTTTCTGAAACGCTTGGTGAGGAGCGGAAATGGGTGCATTACGGCCTTACTTCTACCGATGTGGTGGATACGGCGCTATCTTATTTGCTGAAGCAGGCCAATGAAATCTTGCTTGCGGATGTAGAGCGTTTCATCGCTATTCTAGAGGAAAAGGCGAAGGAGCATAAATACACCGTTATGATGGGGCGCACGCATGGAGTACATGCAGAGCCGACGACCTTTGGTTTAAAGCTTGCTCTATGGGTGGAGGAAATGAAACGTAATCAAGAGCGCTTGAAGGCAGCAGCGAAGAATGTAGAGTTCGGAAAAATCTCCGGTGCGGTTGGTACGTATGCGAATATCGACCCGTTTGTTGAACAGTATGTATGCGAAAAGCTTGGCATTTCCGCTTCACCGATTTCCACCCAAACCTTGCAGCGTGACCGCCATGCTCAATATATGTCTACGCTCGCACTTGTGGCGACATCCATTGAGAAGTTCGCGACTGAAATCCGCGGATTGCAAAAGAGTGAGACACGTGAAGTGGAGGAGTTCTTCGCGAAAGGGCAGAAAGGTTCCTCTGCGATGCCGCATAAACGCAATCCAATTGGCTCTGAGAATATGACAGGTCTTGCACGTGTTATTAGGGGCCATATGGTTACAGCCTATGAGAATGTGACACTTTGGCATGAAAGAGATATCTCTCATTCCTCAGCGGAGCGCATTATTCTTCCGGATGCAACAATCCTGTTAAACTATATGCTGAACCGTTTCGGCAATATTGTTAAGAACTTAACGGTATTCCCGGAAAACATGAAACGTAATATGGAGCGCACCTTCGGCTTGATTTACTCCCAGCGTGTCCTTCTAGCGTTGATTGATAAAGGCTTATCCAGAGAGAAGGCGTATGATACTGTACAGCCGAAAGCAATGGAGGCGTGGGAAAAGCAGGTTCAATTCAGACAGCTGCTTGATGAGGATGAAGTCATTACAAGCTACTTGTCCAAAGAGGAATTGGATGATTGCTTTGACTATAACTATCACTTGAAGAATGTGGACTTAATTTTTGACCGATTAGGGCTTTAAGGAATAGAGGGCATCCTTTTCTTGATTAGGAGGCATGCCCTCATTCATTCCCTCATATAGCATTAATGATATTTCCATTTAGGAGGCTATACAGTGATACAAGGTGAACTTCTTTATGAAGGCAAGGCGAAACGTATTTATGCAACAGAAAGCCCAGAGATTGTGCTTGTTCAGTATAAAGATTCAGCAACAGCTTTTAATGGAGAGAAATTCGCAACCATTGATGGCAAGGGCCAGCTGAACAACCAGATTACAAGTCTGCTATTTCAAGAGCTTCGTAAATCAGGAGTCGAGTCTCATTTCGTGGAGCAGATTTCAAAGAATGAACAGCTCGTCAAACGTGTGAGCATTATTCCTCTAGAGGTGGTTGTCCGCAATGTGTCAGCCGGAAGCTTTGCCAAAAGAGTCGGCATGGACGAAGGCATTCCGTTAAAGCGTCCGATTGTGGAGTTTTATTATAAGGATGATGCACTCGGCGACCCGCTGATTACAGAGGATCATATCAATATTCTCGAACTTGCGAGTGAAGCTGATGTGGCTGAATTGAAGGAGAAGGCTTTGCTGATTAATCAGAAGCTTTTAGAGCTGTTTGCCTCTGTGGGAATTAGATTAATTGATTTCAAGCTTGAATTTGGCAAGGATCGTCACGGTCATATCTTATTAGCGGATGAAATTTCACCCGATACGTGCCGCCTATGGGATGAGGTTTCAAACGAGAAATTGGATAAAGATGTGTTCCGCCGGGAATTAGGCAGCCTAACTGATGCATACGAAAAAATACTAGAAAAGCTGGAGGGCCTCCAAAATGTATAAAGTGAAAGTTTATGTGACTTTACGTGAAAGTGTGCTAGATCCTCAAGGTACTGCTGTTCAGAAATCTCTGAATACCATGAATTATCGAGAAGTTAAGGATGTCCGTATCGGCAAATATATGGAGCTCTCTTTGGAGAAATCTGATCGGGATTTGGATGAAGTGATTCAGAGCATGTGTGAAAAATTACTGGTCAATACCGTGATAGAGGATTACCGCTATGAGGTTGAGGAGGTAGCAGTGAAGTGAAATTTGCCGTAATCGTCTTCCCAGGATCGAATTGTGATATTGATATGTATCATGCTGTTGTAGATGAATTGGGTGAAGAGGCTGAGTATGTCTGGCATACGGAAACAAGTCTTGATGGCTTTGATGCGGTCTTGCTTCCAGGCGGATTTTCGTACGGGGATTACCTGCGCTGTGGTGCTATTGCTCGCTTCTCGCCCATTATGGAGGCAGTCAAGAAGGCGGCAGAGGCCGGTAAGCCTATTCTTGGCGTTTGCAATGGGTTCCAGGTGCTTCTTGAGGCGGGTCTTCTCCCGGGTGCGATGCAGCGGAATGCAGGTCTGAAATTTATCTGCCGTCCGCAGGAGCTGGTAGTAGAGCAGACGGATTCACCATTCACTTCCTGCTATGAAGAAGGTGAGATTATCACGATTCCTATCGCCCATGGGGAAGGGAATTATTATTGTGATGATGCGACCTTGCAGCAATTAAAGGACCAAAACCGTATCCTGTTCACTTATAATGGCAATCCGAACGGAAGCCATGAGAATATCGCCGGAATCATGAACGAGAAGAAGAATGTTCTTGGCATGATGCCTCACCCGGAGCGGGCTGTTTCATCCATGCTTGGCAGTGATGACGGGCTGAAGCTATTTAAATCTATTGTCCAATATTGGAGGGAATCCCATGTCGTTAATGCTTGAACCGAATCCATCTCAGATTAAAGAAGAACGCGTGTATGCCACAATGGGGCTGACAGATGAGGAGTTCGCCAGTATTGAGAAGATTTTAGGACGCTTGCCGAACTATACGGAAACAGGGCTATTCTCCGTTATGTGGTCTGAGCACTGCAGCTATAAGAATTCTAAGCCTGTACTGAGGAAGTTCCCGACTGAAGGAGAGCGTGTTCTCCAAGGTCCTGGGGAGGGCGCTGGTATCGTGGATATCGGTGACGGTCAGGCGGTCGTATTCAAGATTGAAAGCCATAATCACCCTTCTGCTATTGAGCCTTATCAAGGGGCGGCCACAGGGGTCGGCGGAATTATCCGTGATGTTTTCTCGATGGGAGCCCGTCCAATTGCCCTCCTTAATTCTCTTCGCTTTGGCGAGCTGACAACGCCGCGCATGAAGTATTTATTCGAGGAGATCGTGGCCGGTATTGCCGGCTATGGGAATTGTATCGGGATTCCGACAGTCGGCGGTGAAATCCAGTTTGATCCGTCCTATGAGGGAAACCCTTTGGTAAACGCAATGTGTGTCGGACTCATTAATCATGAGGATATTAAGGTCGGTCAGGCCCGCGGTGTCGGCAATACGGTTATGTATGTCGGCGCAAAGACAGGTCGAGATGGGATTCATGGGGCAACGTTCGCTTCGGAGGAATTGACAGACGAATCTGATTCCAAGCGTCCGGCGGTACAGGTCGGCGATCCGTTCATGGAGAAGCTTCTCCTTGAGGCATGTCTTGAATTGATCCAATCAGATGCCCTTGTCGGCATTCAAGATATGGGAGCAGCTGGGCTGACGAGCTCATCTGCTGAGATGGCTTCGAAGGCAGGGAGCGGAATTGAAATGAATCTAGACCTCGTTCCACAGCGTGAGACGGGGATGACTCCATATGAAATGATGCTTTCTGAATCACAGGAGCGGATGCTGATTGTCGTGAAGAAAGGCTGTGAAGCCGAGATTGAGGCATTATTCGAGAAATACGGGCTTGAAGCAGTGGCTGTCGGTGTCGTAACTGATGATCGGATGCTTCGTTTGAAGCATCATGGCGATATTGTGGCAGAAGTTCCGGCAGATGCCCTGGCAGAGGATGCACCAGTTTATCATAAGCTTTCTAAAGAGCCAGCTTACATTCGTGAATTCCGTGAAATGGAGATAGAGATTCCAGCGGTAGAGAATTATACGAAAACCCTTCTTGCCTTGTTAGAACAGCCAACGATTGCGAGCAAGGAGTGGGTGTATGATCAATACGATTACATGGTTCGCACGAATACAGTTGTTGCACCGGGCTCTGATGCCGCCGTTGTTCGGATTCGCGGAACGAAGAAGGCACTTGCGATGACAACGGATTGTAACTCCCGTTATTTATATCTGGACCCAGAGGTTGGCGGGCAGATTGCGGTGGCTGAGGCAGCACGTAATATCATCTGTTCCGGCGGTGAGCCGCTTGCTATCACAGATTGCCTGAATTTTGGGAATCCGGAGAAGCCGGAGATCTTCTGGCAGCTGGAGAAGGCGGCAGACGGGATGAGCGAAGGATGCCGTACACTCGGTACGCCGGTGATTGGCGGGAATGTTTCCTTGTATAACGAAACGAATGGAGAAGCCATTTACCCGACTCCTGTTGTGGGCATGGTTGGACTTATACATGATACAGATCATATTACGACCCAGGCTTTTAAAAAAGCAGGAGATTTCATTTATATCATTGGCGAAACGACACCTGAATTCGGAGGAAGCGAGCTGCAAAAGTATACGAACAGCGGACGTATTTATGGCCAAGCGCCTAAATTAGACCTTCAGGTGGAGAAAGGACGCCAGCAAGCCTTGCTTAGAAGCATACAGAAGGGACTTGTCGAATCGGCGCATGATATTTCAGAGGGCGGTTTAGCGGTAGCACTTGCAGAAGGACTGTTCGGTACAGATGGACTTGGACTTGAGGTCGAGATTGAGGGAGAAATTGTCACAGCCTTATTCGCTGAAACACAATCACGCTTTATTGTTTCTGTAGAGGCGGCGAATCAAGCAACTTTTGAAGCGATGATGCCAGAAGCCAAATTAGCTGGAATGGTAACGAATACAGGTCGATATGTCATTCGGATGAAAGATGAGCAGAACATCATAGATATTAAAGCAACGGAGCTATTGAATGCTTGGAAGGGAGCTATACCATGCTTGCTGAAATCCGTGGATTAAATGAAGAGTGTGGATTGTTTGGAATTTGGGGCCATGAGGAGGCCCCTCAGCTCACTTATTATGGACTACACAGCCTTCAGCATAGAGGCCAAGAGGGAGCTGGTATGGTCGTGACGGACGGTGAAGCCCTTCGTGCTCATAAAGCAGAAGGACTTGTGAATGATGTGTTTTCCCAAAAAATCATAGAGGATTTAAAAGGGAAGAGTGCAATCGGCCATGTGCGCTATGCGACAGCAGGCGGAGGGGGCATTGCAAATGTGCAGCCATTCCTTTTCAATTCTCAAACTGTAGGCAGCTTTGCCCTTGCTCATAATGGCAACCTCGTTAATGCGGCCAGCCTGAAGAACCAGCTTGAAATGCAGGGAAGTATCTTTCAAACGACCTCTGATACAGAGGTATTAGCCCATTTGATTCGCCGTTCTGGAACAGGAGCCTTCAAGGATCGTGTGAAACAGGCGCTTTCGCTTGTAGAAGGTGCCTATGCGTTCCTTGTGATGACTGAGACAGATATGCTTGTTGCGGTTGACCCGCATGGTTTACGCCCTGTTTCCATCGGCCGGCTCGGTAAGGCTTATGTTGTCGCGTCTGAAACATGTGCCTTTGACCTTGTCGGTGCGGAATACATTCGTGATGTGGAACCGGGGGAGCTCGTCATTATAAATGATGAGGGACTTCACTCCGAACTTATCGCGGTATCAAGCGGCCGTGCGATGTGCAGTATGGAATATATTTATTTCTCCAGACCGGACAGCAATATCGACGGCATTAATGTTCATACAGCCAGAAAGAGCCTTGGGAAACGATTGGCGATGGAGGCGCAGATAGAAGCAGATGTTGTAACTGGTGTTCCGGATTCAAGTATTTCCGCGGCTATTGGGTTTGCTGAGGCGAGCGGCATCCCTTATGAGATGGGGCTTATTAAGAATCGCTATGTCGGCCGTACATTCATTCAGCCCTCCCAGTCCTTGCGTGAACAAGGAGTTAAGATGAAGCTGGCCCCTGTTCGCGGCGTTGTTGAAGGGAAACGCGTCATTATGGTCGATGATTCCATTGTTCGAGGCACGACGAGCAGACGAATTGTGAACATGCTGAAGGAAGCGGGCGCGAAGGAAGTGCATGTGTGTATCAGCTCGCCCCCAATCAAAAACCCGTGCTTCTACGGAATTGATACATCCTCAAAGGAGGAATTGATTGCGGGCAGGAATTCTGTTGAGGAAATCCGCCAATTGATCGGGGCAGACTCTCTGACATTTTTGAGTGTGGAAGGAACGATTGAAGCCATCGGCCGGCCATTTGAGGGAGAATACCGCGGACAGTGCATGGCTTGCTTTACCGGCAAGTACCCGACAGAGATCTATACGATGGATGACCATCCGTATGAGAAAATCAAACAATAGCAGAATCCGTACTTGAGGGAGAGGAAGATAACGATGTCGAATGCTTATAAGAACGCGGGTGTAGATATTGAGGCAGGCTATGAAGCTGTGGAACGCATGAAAAAGCATGTCAGCCGCACAAAGCGGCAGGGAGTGCTCGGATCGCTTGGCGGATTTGGCGGGATGTTTGACTTGAGCTCCATAAATGTAAAGGAGCCGGTACTTGTATCCGGTACGGATGGGGTCGGCACAAAGCTTTTGATTGCAATGATGTTGGATGAGCATGACACAATCGGCATAGATTGTGTGGCCATGTGTGTAAATGATGTCGTTGCTCAAGGAGCAGAACCGCTCTTCTTCCTTGATTACATCGCATGCGGAAAGGCTGTACCGGAGAAAATCGAGGCGATCGTAAAGGGCATTTCGGAAGGTTGTGTCCAAGCAGGCTGCGCCCTGATTGGCGGAGAAACGGCTGAAATGCCAGGTTTGTACAGTCCAGAGGAGTATGATTTGGCCGGATTTACAGTTGGTGCTGTAGAAAAGAGACAAATGCTTGATGGCAGCAAGGTAGCAGAAGGGGACGTCCTGATTGGCTTGCCTTCAAGCGGTATCCATAGCAATGGCTACTCACTCGTACGCAAGGTTCTCCTTGAGGATGCGAAGATGGATCTTTCCACGTATGTAGAGGAATTAGGCTGTACATTGGGAGCTGAATTGCTGCGGCCGACGAAGATTTATGTGAAGCCGGTCCTGGCTGCACTTGAGACGGGAGCCGTCCATGGGATTTCGCATATCACCGGCGGCGGTTTTATTGAGAATCTTCCGCGTATGCTGAAAGAAGGCCAAGGCGTAGAGATTGAAGAAGGAACATGGAAGATCCCTGCTATTTATCCGTTGTTAAAGGAGAAGGGCTCTTTAGCAGATGAAGAGATGTATAACGTCTTTAATATGGGAATCGGCATGGTGCTTGCGGTGGAGCCTGGAGAGGCGGAAAAGGTGATTCGTGCATTGAAGGAGAGCGGAGAGCTGCCGATCATGATTGGGCGTGTAACGAGAGTTCCGGGAGTCCAATTCAGTGGAAATGATTAAGATAAAGGGAGACGTCATGACAAAGATTGCGATATTTGCATCAGGGAGCGGAAGTAATTTTCAAGCTATAGTAGAGGCAGTAAATACAGGGAATGTGCACGCATCGATTGAAATGCTGGTATGTGATCAGCCTGAGGCCTATTGTGTGACACGGGCGAAAGAGCTTGGAGTGCCTTCGTTGACCTTCAGGCCGAAGGATTACTCCTCAAAGACAGCTTATGAAGAAGATGTATTATCCGCTCTGCGTGAAAGGTCCGTGGAGTGGATTATCCTCGCAGGCTATATGCGATTGATTGGACCAGTTCTATTAGAGTCTTATCCAAATAGAATTCTGAATATCCATCCATCTCTTCTGCCGGCATTCCCAGGGAAAGACGCAGTTGGGCAAGCCATGGCAGCCGGTGTAAAGGTATCAGGTGTGACGATTCATTATGTAGATGCAGGGATGGATACTGGGCCAATTATTGCTCAGGAGGCCATCATGATTGAAGACGGAGACGATGCGGCTCGGGTCCATGAGAAAATCCAGCAGGTTGAACACCGATTGTATCCAGCCATTATAGAAAAGGTATGTAATTGACAGGAGGAGCGGAAATGGCAGCAAAGCGTGCATTAATCAGCGTATCGGATAAAACAGGAATTGTAGAATTTGCAAAGAAAGTAGCGAATCTTGGATTTGAGATCATCTCAACAGGAGGGACGAAAAAAACGCTGGCAGACAATGGCATCCCGGTAAAAGGGGTCAGTGACGTGACCGGTTTTCCTGAAATAATGGACGGACGTGTGAAAACATTGCACCCAGCCATTCATGGAGGGCTTTTAGGAAAGCAGGACAACGACTCACACATGCAGCAGCTGGCAGAGCAGGGCATCATGCCTATCCAGCTTGTTTGCGTGAACCTTTACCCATTTCAGCAGACGATTGCTAAAGAGGGCGTAACGGTAGAGGATGCAATTGAGAATATTGATATCGGGGGGCCTGCGATGCTTCGTGCCTCAGCGAAGAACCACGAATCTGTCGCCGTTGTTGTAGACCCGGCGGATTATGATGATGTGTTGAAGGGATTAGAAACTGGTGAGCTTTCTTTACAGGAAAGAAGACGTCTTGCCGCCAAGGTATTCCGCCATACTGCAGCCTATGATGCCATGATCGCAGAATATATGACAAACCTGGCAGAAGAAGAACAGCCGGAGTCCGTTACGGTTACCTATACATTGAAACAGCCGCTTCGTTATGGGGAGAATCCGCACCAAAAGGCAGCCTTCTATAAGAAACCGCTGGGCACAGCCTTCTCAATTGCTAATGCTGAGCAGCTTCATGGGAAGGAGCTTTCCTATAATAATATCAATGATGCAGATGCCGCCCTTCAAATCGTGAAGGAATTTGACCAGCCAGCAGCAGTGGCGGTTAAGCATATGAACCCTTGCGGCGTCGGTACGGGCAAAACGATTTCAGATGCCTTCCAAAAAGCCTACTTTGCTGATTCTACTTCGATTTTCGGCGGAATTGTGGCTTTGAATCGTGAAGTCGATGCTGAGACAGCCGGTGCTTTGCATGAGATATTCTTAGAAATCGTCATTGCTCCATCCTTCTCGGAGGAGGCGCTCCAAATTTTGACCTCGAAGAAGAATATTCGCCTGCTGACTGTTGATTTCAGCTCCAAGGGTGTGATGGAGAAGAAGTTCACCTCTGTTGCCGGCGGGTTGTTAATGCAGGATTTGGACAACGCGACATTGGCTGAAGCCGATGTGAAGATCGCGACGAAAAGAGAGCCGACGGAGGAGGAATGGGAAGCGCTCAAGTTTGGCTGGAAGGTTGTAAAGCATGTGAAGTCGAATGCTATTGTCGTTGCAAATCGCCAGATGACGCTTGGAGTCGGTGCCGGCCAAATGAATCGAATTGGAGCGGCGAATATTGCGATAGAGCAAGCAGGCGATAAAGCGAAGGGAGCTATATTAGCTTCCGATGCCTTCTTCCCAATGGATGATACTGTTGAGGCAGCGGCAAAAGCGGGCATTACAGCAATCATTCAGCCAGGCGGGTCGGTTCGTGATGAGGACTCCATCAAGAAGGCAGATGAATATGGAATTGCCATGGTCTTTACAGGCGTGCGTCATTTCAAACATTAATAAGGAGTTGAAGAGGGACGATGAAGATACTGGTTATTGGCCGCGGTGGACGAGAGCATGCGCTTGCACGCAAGTTTGCCGAAAGCAGGCATGTTGACAAGGTGTACGTCGCACCTGGCAATCCTGGAATGGAGGATGTCGCAGAACGCGTTTCCATCAATGAAACAGATCATCAGGCATTGATAGACTTTGCGCATGAGAATGGGATTGGGCTTACCTTTGTCGGCCCGGAGGTACCGTTGATCAACGGAGTGGTCGATGAGTTTGAAAAAGAAGGACTGAAAATTTTTGGTCCGAAAAAAGCAGCGGCTATCATTGAGGGAAGTAAATCCTTCACAAAGGATTTGCTGAAGAAATATGCCATTCCAACGGCAAGATATGAAACCTTCACTGAGCTTGATCAGGCTGTTGCCTATGTGAAGAATCAGGGCGTGCCAATTGTCATCAAGGCAGATGGTCTTGCTGCCGGCAAGGGCGTAGTTGTAGCCATGAGTGAGCGGGAAGCTGTTGATGCCCTTCAAGCAATGCTTCAAGATGCCAAGTTTGGCGAAGCTTCGAACAAGGTCGTCATCGAAGAATTCCTTGAGGGTCAGGAATTTTCCTACATGGCATTCGTAAATGGTGAGAAGGTATATCCAATGGAGATTGCCCAAGACCATAAACGAGCCTTCGATGGAGATAAAGGCCCGAATACAGGCGGGATGGGTGCCTATTCCCCTGTTCCGCAAATTGGGTGTGACCTTGTGCAAAAGGCCCATGATGAAATTCTTCTTCCGGTTGCTAAAGCGATGGTGAAGGAAGACCGGTCTTTCACAGGCATTCTATACGCCGGACTGATTGCGACAGCGGATGGCCCTAAGGTGATCGAGTTCAATGCCCGATTCGGAGATCCAGAGACACAAGTCATTCTTCCAAGGCTTCAATCTGATTTGGTGGAAGTTATTGAGCATGTTCTTGAGGGAAGCGATTGTGAGCTTGAATGGACCGAGGAAAGTGCGATTGGCGTTGTGCTGGCTGCCACTGGCTACCCAGAGGATGGATATGAGAAAGGGGCCGTTATTAGAGGTCTCAGTCATATCGGGGGAGATATGCACATCTACCATGCTGGTACGGCAAAGAATAATCAAGGGGAATTCATCACCAATGGAGGCCGTGTCCTGCTTGTCACGGGACTTGGGCCTTCCTTGGAGGATGCGAAGCAGAACGTGTATCGGGAGCTCGAAACCATTTCCTGCAAAGGCTTATTCTATCGCCATGATATAGGTGAAAAAGCCATTGCTCAAAGTTTGAAAGGCTAGTAAATAAGCAAAACCTGTTATGCCGCTATGGCGTGACAGGTTTTTTATTATATCCGATAATATTTTGTTCATAGCCCTTTTTAATCAGCCTTTGTCTTCTAGTATTTACAATGATATATTTTCAGGCTTTTTTATTTCTCAAAATAATTATTTTATGATTAAAATGTTTTAAAACGGATATGTAAAAACAAAAGGGATACAAGTGCTGGATGACTAAGTAAGTGTATTCCCAAACAGTTTCCTGTTTGGCAGTAACTTTCGTGCGCTAAACCGAAAAAATGTGTTACAATAATGAAAAGGCTTACATTTCCAAATAAATGTTCCGGAGCTGTTGAAGGCATAAGGGTTTGGTTAAGGGGGGATTGTTCATGCTTGAACAACGATATAGATGGAAGAATAAACAGCTTAGAGAACATGTGAGTATAATAGATGGAAAGATTGCGCCCACCATCGTATTGGTGAATGCTGTTTACTTAAATCAAGTATTTGAAGAATGGATGAAAGCGAATATCTGGATCTATAAGGATCGGATTATATATGTAGGGGATAAGATGCCTGATATGCAGGAGGGCTGTGAAATCATTGATTGCAGCGGACAGTATCTGGTACCGGGGTATATTGAGCCGCATGCCCACCCGGCACAGCTGTACAACCCGGAGACTTTGGCGATGCATGCTGCCCAATATGGTACAACAACCTTGATCAATGACAATATGACCTTGTTTACGTTGCTCGAAAAAAGGCAAGCGTTTGCCCTATTGAAGGAGCTTCGCCATCTCCCTTATTCCATGTTTTGGTGGGCAAGGCTGGATTCGCAGACAGAGCTGCGAAATGAGGAGGAAGTGTTTTCTCATGCCAATGTAAAGAGCTGGCTTGAGCATGATGGCGTGCTTCAGGCGGGTGAGCTGACGGGCTGGCCGCGCTTACTTGACGGTGATGATATGATGCTGCACTGGATGCAGGAAGCGAAGAGGATGCGTAAGAAGATTGAGGGGCATTTCCCGGGCTCATCAGAGAAGACTTTGGCGAAATTGATGCTATTAGGGGCTGACTGTGACCATGAGGCCATGACAGGCGAGGAAGTGATTAGAAGGCTTGGACAGGGGTATCATGTGTCCTTGCGCCATTCCTCCATTCGCCCAGACCTGCCGGGTATCTTAGATTATTTGCAGGATTATGGACTGAAGTCATACGATAAATGCTTTTTCAATACAGATGGGTCAAGTCCGGGATTTTACAAGGAAGGGTTTACGGACAGCCTGATCAAAATGGCTATTGACAAGGGTGTGCCGTTAATTGATGCCTATAATATGGCTTCCTTGAATATTGCCCGCTATTATAATATGGAATATTTGCATGGAAATATTGCGACAGGACGTGTAGCCAACATTAACTTCCTTCATGAGAAGGATGAACCAACTCCTCACTCTGTCCTATCGAAGGGACAATGGGTGAAACGGGAAGGTGAGGCATGCGGAGTCAAAGGCTCCTCCATTAACTGGGAGGAATATGGGTTGAGTCCGCTTGAGCTTGATTGGGACTTAACGGATGATGATTTACAATACTCCATGCCATTTGGCATTAATATGGAGAATAGCGTCATTACGAAGCCCTACTCCATCCATATTGATATTTCAAGAGAAGTCTTGGATATGAATCATGATGAATGCTACTTCACCTTTCTCAGAAGGGATGGGCAATCGCGCATTAATACACTCTTAAAGGGCTTTGCGAGAAATCTCCATGGATTTGCCTCCTCTTTCACTAATTCAGGGGATATTATCTTGATTGGCAAGAGCAGGCAGGATATGAAAATTGCCTTCAATCGTATGAAGGAAATCGGTGGAGGAATCGTTATTGCAGAGAAGGGAGAAATCCTGTTTGAAATGCCGCTTGTCCTTCAGGGTGTGATGTCTAAGGCAAATCTGCCGGAGTTAATCGAACAGGAGAGCCGGATGAAGGAAATACTTGTGGAAAAGGGATATCCATTTGAAGACCCGATGTATTCACTTTTATTCTTCACTTCCACTCACCTTCCTTATATTCGCGTGACACAGGCAGGATTATATGAAGTCATGAATAAATCTATACTCTTTCCGACTATAATGCGTTAAAATAATAAAGAAGCGATAAACCACATCATTGTAGCTCATCATGAGGAGGGAGTCATATGTTAAAGAAATTATGTACATTCATGATTATTTTCATTGTTCTCTTAGCAGGCTGTAAGGCTGATGACAATCCCGAGTCTGTCAATGAGAAAGGGAATACCGTATATCCGTTGACAGGGCTGGAGGCTGATAAGGAGGCTGATCACCGGGCCATTGCCGTCATGGTGAATAATCATCCTGCTGCAAGGCCGCAATCAGGACTTTCCAAGGCGGATATTGTGTATGAGATTCTGGCAGAGAGCAATATTACAAGGTTTTTGGCCGTTTATCAAAGTGAATTTCCAGATACGTTCGGACCGGTCAGAAGCGCGAGGGATTACTATATTCGCTTAGCGAAAGGGTATGATAGTTTATTCGTTTTCCATGGCTGGAGTCCAGAGGCGAAAAAAATGATTGAAAGTGATTATATAGACAATTTAAACGGTCTTAAATATGATGGTACTTTATTTGAGCGTGCCTCATTTCGAGAAGCCCCCCATAATTCCTATATTACATATGATCATGTAATGGAGGGAGCGAAGGAGAAGGGGTATGATATGGATATCGGTGCTCCGGCTTATACCTTCATGACTGAAGACGAAGAGAATGAGGTCGAGGGAGACAGCTATTCAAAGGCCTTCATTTCTTATTCTTCTGAGAGCTTTGATGTAACCTATGAATATGACGAGGGTAGCGAAACCTATGCCCGATATACAGCCGGTGTGAGAACAGAGGATTATGGCACGAATGACCCTGTCGAAATTGATAATATTTTGATTATCGAGGCAGAGCATGAAGTCATCGATAAGAAGGGCAGACGTGATATTGATTTGGAAAGCGGTGGAGATGCCTACTTGCTCCAAAAGGGAAAACTCCTTAAAATACAATGGGAATCAAACGATAATCGAATCGTTCCTGTATTAGATGGTAAAGAAGTGAAATTAGTGCCTGGGAAGACTTGGATTAATGTCATTCCAACATCAGGCCTTACGCAGAGTGTAACACTCGAATAAATAGGAGGATTAAGGCACATATGCAAATTGACAAACTGAAAGGCAAAGAATTGGATCAATTATTCAATGCCATTTTATCGTTGAATGACTTGGAGGAGTGCTATCGTTTCTTTGATGACCTCTGTACGGTCAATGAGATCCAGTCTTTAGCGCAGCGCCTCGAAGTGGCACGCATGCTCGAGGAAGGAAAGACCTATCATATGATTGAGAAGGAAACGGGAGCAAGCACCGCAACAATCTCCCGCGTGAAACGCTGCTTGAATTACGGGAATGATGCGTATTCAATGGCGCTCAGCAGACTGAAGGAAAAAGACGCATGAACTAGCAGCCCGAATATGGGCTGCTTTTCTTATGGGTTAGAAGTCTCTCGCAATTTTTTCTAACTCTTTGGTATCCCAAAAAGGAATGCTATAATGATTAAATGGAAATTAGATTAAGGGGTTGTTTCAATGTACGATTTTCGCGAGTGGAAGCATGTGTTTAAACTCGATCCTAATAAGGAAATTTCAGATGATGCTCTCGAGAAGCTTTGTGAATCAGGGACCGATGCCATTATGGTTGGCGGTACGGATGGAGTGACGCTTGAGAATGTGCTTGACCTTATGGCACGCATTCGCCGCTATACGCTCCCATGTGTTCTTGAGGTATCCAATTTAGAATCCATAACCCCGGGATTTGATCTTTATTTTATACCGTCCGTTTTAAACAGCCGGAATCCAGAATGGATTCTGGGTTTGCATAAAGAGGCCATTAAGGAATACGGCCATATGATTAATTGGGAAGAGATGCATGTGGAAGGCTATTGCATCATGAATCCAACATGCAAGGCCGCTCAGCTGACTGACGCTATGACGGATTTATCGGAGGAAGATGCGGCAAGCTATGCCTTGATGGCGGATAAGATGTTCAACCTGCCTATTTTCTACCTTGAATATAGCGGTATATACGGTGACCCTGCGTTGGTCAGGAGCGTGAAGGATGCATTGATGGAGACAAAGCTCTTCTATGGGGGAGGCATCAATAGTCCGGTGAAAGCCGAGGAAATGGCCGGCCTTGCGGATTGTATCATTGTCGGGAATTATGTTTATGAAGATTTAGCCGGCGCATTGAAGACAGTGACTGCCGCAAAAAAGAACTAAACATTTGTTGATTGCACACTAGAATCAAGTATAATAAGAACAAACGTTCGTATCGGGATGGTGTCATATATATGCAGTTCTTAACAGATCGATTATTAACAGGATTAAACAATAAACAAAAAGAAGCTGTACAGGCAACCGACGGTCCTTTGCTGATTATGGCAGGAGCGGGAAGCGGAAAGACGAAGGTTTTGACGCATAGGATTGCCTACTTAATCGTAGAGAAGGAAGTAGCTCCATGGAATATTCTCGCGATTACCTTTACCAATAAGGCGGCAAGGGAGATGAAGGAGCGGATTCAGGGCATTCTTGGAGGAGCAGCGGATGAAATTTGGATTTCTACATTCCACTCCATGTGTGTTCGGATTCTCCGCCGTGATATCGACCGGATTGGAATGAACCGGAATTTCTCGATTCTCGACCCTTCCGACCAGCAAACTGTCATCAAGCAAATCATGAAAGAAAAGAATATTGACACAAAGAAATTCGAGCCAAAATCCATTCTGGGAACCATTTCATCTGCGAAGAATGAATTGATTACTCATGAGGAATTCGCTAATACAGCCGGTAACTTTTATGAGCAGACAGTTGCCGACCTTTACACGGAATATCAAAAGCGTTTAAGAAAGAATCAGGCGCTCGATTTCGATGATTTAATCATGAAGACCTTCGAATTATTCGATAAAGTACCAGAAGTGCTTGAATTCTATCAACGGAAATTTCAGTACATCCATGTCGATGAGTATCAGGATACGAACCGAGCGCAATATATGCTCGTCAAAAAGCTTGCGCAGCGCTTTAAGAACCTTTGTGTTGTCGGGGATTCCGACCAGTCCATCTATCGTTGGCGCGGTGCGGATATCGCTAACATTCTCTCCTTTGAGAAGGATTACCCAAATGCAAATGTTATTCTGCTTGAGCAGAACTACCGCTCAACGAAGCGGATTTTGGCTGCGGCCAATGGAGTGATTGAGAATAACTTGAACCGGAAGCCGAAAAAGCTGTGGACGGAGAACTTAGAGGGTAATAAGATTTCCTATTTCCGCGCTGACAGTGAGCAGGGCGAAGCCCAGTTTGTTGCAGGGAAGATCAAGGAAATGGAGAAGCAAGGAAAGCCGCTGTCTGATATTGCGATTCTGTACCGTACGAATGCCCAGTCACGTGTAATGGAGGAAGTCTTGCTTAAATCCAATATCCCATACACGATTGTAGGCGGTATTAAGTTCTATGACCGGAAAGAAATCAAGGATATCCTGGCTTATCTGCGCTTAATTGCTAACCCGGATGACGATATTTCCTTGCGCCGGGTCATTAATGTACCGAAACGCGGTGTCGGAGCAAGCTCTGTTGATAAGATTGCCAACTACGCACAGGACCATGATATATCCATGTACCAAGCGATGCTTGAGCTTGAGTTCGTTGGACTTGGGGCGAAGGCGTATAAAGGAGCAAGCGAGTTCCGCGATTTAATCAAGCACTATACGGCGATGCAGGAATACCTATCCGTAACTGAATTAATTGATGAGGTTATTGAGAAATCCGGCTATCGCCAATCGCTTGAAATTGAGAAGACGATTGAAGCTGAAACAAGACTTGAGAATATTGAAGAGTTCCTGTCTGTAACGAAGAACTTTGAGAACAGCAGTGAAGATAAAAGCTTAGTAGCCTTCCTGACAGACTTGGCCCTTGTTGCTGACATCGACCGGATGGATGAGGAAGATGAGGCAGCAGGAGAGGGTGTCGTTCTCATGACTCTCCACTCTGCGAAGGGGCTTGAGTTCCCTGCTGTCTTCCTTCTAGGTCTTGAGGAGGGTGTATTCCCGCATAGCCGTGCGCTTATGGAAGATGAAGAGATGGAAGAGGAACGCCGCCTTGCTTATGTCGGCATTACGCGGGCTGAGCAGGAGCTCTTCATCACCAATGCCCAGATGAGAACCTTGTACGGACGTACGAATATGAATCCGGTATCCCGTTTCATTAAAGAAATTCCGGAAGATTTACTTGAAGACTTGAATCCTCCTGCAGAGAGCAGGTCTTCTTCACGGCCATCCTTTATGCAAGGAAGAGGGACTGTTCGAGGCGGAACAGGCATCAATGGCGGCGGAATCAACAGCGGAGCATCTCCAAAGCCGGTTATGAGAGCAGCTATGAACACATCTGGCGGCGAGAAGCTTGATTGGGCTGTCGGTGATAAGGCCGAACATGGCAAATGGGGAGTAGGTACCGTTGTCAGCGTGAAAGGCAGCGGAGACGGGCTTGAGCTCGACATCGCATTCCCATCAATGGGCATTAAGCGCCTTCTGGCGAAATTTGCCCCAATTAAGAAGCAACAATAAACCTGTTGAAACCTTGCAGAGAGGCGGAAGAGAATTATGGAGTTGAAAGAAGCCCAAAAAAGAGCAGCTGAGCTTCATTCTTTATTAAATCAATATGGATATGAATACTACGTTCTTGATGAGCCGAGTGTGCCGGATTCTGTCTATGATGAATTGTACAAGGAGCTAGTGGCAATCGAGCAGGCATTCCCTGAGCTGCAAACAGAGGAATCGCCGACACAGCGTGTCGGCGGACAGGTGTTGGATGCCTTTCAGAAGGTGGAACATATCACCCCGATGCTGAGTCTTGGCAATGCCTTCAATGAACAGGATCTGCGTGATTTTGACCGCCGGGTGAAACAAGGGCTTGGCACGGACAGTTATTCGTATATTTGTGAATTGAAAATTGATGGTCTTGCTGTTTCCCTTCGTTTTGAGGACGGACTATTCGTGAAGGGAGCGACTCGAGGAAATGGTACGATTGGTGAGGATATTACAGCCAATCTGCGTACAATTCGCTCGATTCCTCTCCGCCTCAATCAACCATATACGATGGAGGTGCGCGGTGAAGCCTATATGCCGAAGAAATCCTTTGTTTCGTTGAATCAAAAGAAGGAGGAAAACGGCGAGGAGCCATTCGCAAACCCGCGGAATGCGGCTGCCGGCTCATTAAGGCAGCTTGATCCAAGGATTGCTGCCTCAAGAAATCTGGACATCTTCTTATATGGTATCGGGGATACGGGTGAAACAGGTGTGATCTCCCACAGTGAAGGTCTTGACCTTCTTCATACGCTGGGATTGAAGACAAATCCGCACCGCAGGAGATGCCAGACCATTGAAGAAGTGCTTTCATATATCAGTGAGTGGACAGAGAAACGGCCGACCCTCGATTATGAGATTGATGGAATCGTTGTGAAGGTCGATTCTCTATCCCACCAGGATGAGCTTGGCGTGACAGCGAAAAGTCCACGCTGGGCAATTGCCTACAAATTCCCGGCTGAGGAAGTCGTGACGGTGCTGAAGGGAATCGAGTTGACAGTCGGGCGAACAGGCGTCATTACGCCGACAGCATTGCTTGAGCCTGTACGTGTCGCTGGAACGACTGTGCAAAGAGCCTCCCTTCATAATGAGGACTTGATTCGTGAGAAGGATATCCGCATTGGTGACCATGTCGTCATCAAAAAAGCGGGTGATATTATCCCGGAGGTCGTCAAAGTACAGATTGAACAACGGACTGGGGCTGAGGAAGAATTCCATATGCCGACACATTGCCCAGAGTGCGATAGCGAGCTTGTCCGCCTCGAGGGTGAAGTTGCGCTGCGATGCATTAACCCGAAATGCCCTGCGCAGATTAAGGAAGGGTTAATTCACTTCGTTTCCCGTAATGCGATGAACATTGATGGGCTGGGAGAAAAGGTTATTATTCAATTATTTGATGCGAATTTAATCAAAGATGTCGCTGATATTTATAAATTAACGTATGATCAATTGATTGAGCTGGAGCGAATGGGTGATAAGTCTGTGAAGAAGCTGCTGGCAGCGATTGAAGCTTCTAAAGATAACTCACTTGAACGTCTCTTATTCGGTCTCGGCATTCGACATGTCGGTGCCAAGGCAGCCCGAGTGCTTGCAGAGGAATATGAGGAAATGGACAAACTCATGGCCGCAAGTGCTGGAGAACTCGTTTCCATTAACGAAATCGGTGAGAAGATGGCTGATGCTATCGTGACATATTTCAGCCAGGAAGAGTTCATGCAATTGATCAATGAATTAAAAGCCTATGGTGTCAATATGAGCTATAAGGGCAAAAGAAAAATGGATGCCGCTGAATCAGATTCCTATTTCGCTGGGAAAACCATTGTACTCACTGGTAAAATGGAACAGTATGGGCGAAATGAAGCAAAGGAACTGATAGAAGCCCTTGGAGGAAACGTAACAGGAAGTGTCAGCAAGAAGACAGATTTAGTCATAGCCGGTGAGGATGCCGGTTCTAAGTTAAAGAAAGCCCAGGATCTCGGTATTGAGGTTTGGAATGAGCAGCAGCTTCTGGCTGAGCTGGGCAAGCAAGAATAGAGGTGGAATAATGAAGCGCTTTTTGGCAATAACATTGGTGATGATGCTGACAGCAACAGGCTGTGCCCCGAGCTTTGATAAGAGTGAAGTGGTAGAAGATGATACAGATACAGAGAATACCGAGAAGGAATCCATTATTCCTGAGTACCAAATCTCTGATCAATACTACCAAACCTTACTGCCATACGAGACGAGCGATACGCGCGGCCTTGTAACATCAAACATCAACACTCGCCTGGACTTGGAGGAATTTGAAACGGGATTGATGAGGCTCTCGCAAGACCCATTCCCGACTGATGAATATGTGTTCCGTGAGGGGCAGGTCATTTCAAAGGAAACGGTCACAAGCTGGCTGCAGCGTAAATATACGAGTGCACAGCTGAAAGAGAAAAAGATGACAGCCGATGAAAATATGGGGCTGAATCCTGTTGATGACGGTAAAGGAGACATTGAGGAGCGGTATGAGAAAAATCCTGAATACCTTGCCCATATTCTAGAGCATAACTATTTGGTGAAATCCGATAACAATAAGGTAACCCTCGGGGGAATCTCCATCGGACTTGCATTGAACTCTGTCTTCTATTACCAGAAGGAGAAGTATGGAGAAACATATGAAATAAAGATTGATGCCAAAACACTCCAAGAAAAGGGTGAAGAAATTGCGGCGGAAGTCGTCAAACGTGTTCGAGGATTGGAAGGTGCAAAGGATGTGCCTATCCTGATTGCTTTGTTTGAACAAGAAAGCAAGGACTCCGTTGTACCAGGAAACTTCATTTCTTATACAGTTATCAATGCAAACAGCAGCAAAATCTCCAAGTGGAAGAATGTTGATGAGGATTATTTCCTCTTCCCATCTTCAAGCGCTGAAGAGAAGCATCGAGATGACGCCAGCACATTCTCAAATTTCAAGGATGATGTGGAAGAATACTTCCCGAATTACAATGGCGTTATCGGCAAAGCCTTCTATGTGAATGAAGAAATGAAGAAGCTGACGATTTCCATTGATATGCAGTTCTACTCTAAGAGTGAAGTCATTGGGTTTACCCAATATGTCGCAGGACTTGTCATGGATCATTTCCCTGATTACTTAGAGGTTGAGACGAAGATCACCTCATCGAATGGTCAGGAATCTCTAATCGTCAAAGAAGTTGATGATAAAGAGCCATATGTGTATATTTACAATGAATAAAAGAAAAGCAGGGCTAATAGTCCTGCTTTTTTTATAGTTAAATAGTAGAATAATCGGAACATTTTGAGTTGACTTTAAATAAAGTGACGTATAATACTGAATAGTTTAAAATAAAGGATAGGTTACTTTTATTTTATTATACATAGGGAGGTCATCGAATGGTACAAGCGTACAAACATGAGTCACTGACAAACTTCAAGGCTGATGAGAACAAAAAGGCATTTGAGGAAGCACTCGCATTAGTGGATGGTTACCTCGGCCAGGATTACCCGTTGATCATTGGCGGTGAACGCGTGACGACTGAAGAAAAGATTGTCTCTACTAGTCCATCCAATAAAGAAGTAATTATCGGCCGTGTGTCCAAAACGAATAAGGACCTGGCGGAAAAAGCCATGCAGGAAGCCTTAAAGGCCTTCAAGACATGGAGTAAAACAAAGCCTGAGGTTCGGGCAGATGTCCTATTCAAAGCCGCTTCCATCATTCGTCGCAGAAAGCATGAGTTCTCCGCGCTTATGGTTCGTGAAGCAGGCAAGCCATGGGCTGAAGCCGATGCTGATACAGCAGAAGCAATTGATTTCCTTGAGTACTACGGAAGACAAATGCTGAAGCTAAAAGACGGCCAGCCAGTCTTAAGCCGTCCGGATGAATATAACCGATATGACTATATTCCTCTTGGTGTCGGGGTTATTATTTCCCCTTGGAATTTCCCGCTGGCAATCATGGCAGGAACATGTGTCGCAGCAGTTGTATCCGGAAATACCGTTTTATTAAAACCAGCCTCCACAACACCGGTCGTATCTGCGAAATTTGTAGAAGTCATGATGGAAGCAGGCTTACCTGCCGGCGTAATCAACTATGTGCCGGGCAGCGGCTCTGAGGTTGGTGATTATTTGGTCGACCATCCAAGCACGCGCTTCATCAGCTTCACTGGCTCCCGTGATGTTGGAGTGAGAATTTATGAAAGAGCATCTAAAGTCCACGAAGGCCAAAAATGGCTGAAACGTGTTATTGCTGAAATGGGCGGAAAAGATACCATCGTCGTTGATTCTGATGCAGACCTAGAGCTGGCAGCTAAATCCATCGTGGCATCTGCCTTCGGTTTCGCCGGGCAAAAATGCTCTGCCTGCTCAAGAGCAGTCATTGTAGAGGATGTCTATGACGAAGTATTGAACCGTGCCGTTGAATTGACGAAAGAACTAACATTTGGTGACACAGGGGACTTTGGCAACTTTATGGGTCCTGTTATTGATGCTGGTGCCTACAAGAAAATCACAGGCTATATCGAGATCGGCAAGGAAGAAGGACGCATCGTCGCTGGCGGGGGGTCAGATGATTCTAAAGGATACTTCATCGAGCCAACCATCATTGCAGACCTTGCCCCAGATGCACGCATCATGAAGGAAGAAATCTTCGGACCAGTCGTTGCATTCTGCAAGGCGAGCAGCTTTGACGAAGCGATTGAGATTGCTAATAATACAGATTACGGCCTAACTGGAGCAGTGATTACACGTAACCGCGCACACCAAGAAAAAGCGCGTGAAGACTTCCATGTCGGCAATCTGTACTTCAACCGCGGCTGCACAGGAGCCATCGTCGGCTACCAGCCATTCGGCGGATTTAATATGTCCGGTACAGATTCCAAAGCAGGCGGTCCTGACTACTTGCTTCTTCACATGCAAGCTAAAACAACATCTGAAGCATATTAATAGATTGAAAGACCCCACCAATGGTTTGGAGGGGTCTATTTTAGAATTCTATGAAAAAGGGCTGGTTGGTTTTATCAAGGCAATGCTCAATCCGCTGCCGAAAATTGTTCCAAGTGACCAGATCCAAGCCCTCCTCCAGCGGAAAGAACCCAACCTCCAAACTCTCAGGAGAGGTCATCAATTGCCCGCCAATGGGCTTCGCTAAGAAAAGAGTGTTACAGATTGACCGCTTCACATTTTGAAATATGCCGCAAAAGGATAGAATTTCTATATCAATTCCTGTTTCCTCCTTCGTCTCCCGAATAGCTGCCTCCTTTAGTGACTCACCCTCCTCAACCTGCCCGCCCGGCATCTCCCAGCCGCGCTTCGGTCCTCTTAGCAATAAAATCTCCTGTTTCTCATTTATAACAATCGTTGCCGCTGACACAATATGCTTAGGCGGTAGACCATTCATAAAATACCCTCCTCATTCTCATAGCATATATAAGAATTTCTGCATGAATGGACTAAAGTCCTTTTAAAGGACAGCATAAACCCAGGCATACCTAAGTTAGTGAACTGTATCGTTGACCTTGAGAAGGTGGTGATACAGCGCTCACCTTACTTCATCTGTGTGTTATAGGACTGTAAGCATTAAGAAGAAAGAATCTAGTCTTTCTAGTAAAGGCTAAGGATACGCTGCTATGCCTTCCTCAACCATATAAAACACGTCGCACAAATACCTAATTTTAGAAAAATATGAAAAAATTCCACGAAACTATTTGCATTTTCTAAATACTGTTATATAATACAAAATATATTAAGTTTTCTGTTTTATAACAAAAGATGCAGGTAAAGGAAGTGAGCTTGTAACATGGCGGTACAGACAAATGGACTGAATATCCATGGAAAGATGGAGCAGGGATTTGAAGAAATCCTCACTCCAGAAGCACTTGAATTTATCGAACAGCTTGAACGGCATTTCGGGCCGAGAAGAAAGGAATTGCTTGAGAAGCGGGCAGAACGGCAAAAGGAGATCGACGAAGGAAAGCTGCCTGATTTCCTGAAGGAAACAGAGCATATTCGAAACGGCGATTGGACGATTGCATCGCTTCCGAAGGACTTAGAAGACCGGCGAGTAGAAATTACCGGGCCGGTTGACCGAAAGATGGTCATTAACGCATTGAACTCAGGCGCCAAATGCTTTATGGCAGACTTTGAGGATGCAAACTCTCCAACCTGGAACAATAATATTGAAGGGCATATAAATCTTCGCGATGCTGTCAATCGAACCATCAGCTTTGTCAATCCGAATGGCAAGCAATACAGCCTAAAAGAAGAAACTGCAACCTTGATTGTGCGCCCAAGAGGTTTCCACCTGGAGGAGAAGAATGTCACGCTTGATGATAAGCCGATATCAGGCGGTTTGATGGATTTTGGCTTGTTCTTTTACCACAATGCCAAGACTCTTCTCGCAAATGGAAGCGGACCATACTTTTATCTGCCGAAGATCGAAAGTCACCACGAAGCGCGTCTTTGGAACGATGTATTCGTCTACGCGCAAAACCACATAGGCATCCCGCATGGCTCCATTAAAGCAACCGTCCTCATCGAAACGATCCTTGCAGCATTTGAAATGGACGAAATTCTGTACGAACTAAAAGACCACTCCGCAGGACTGAATTGCGGCAGATGGGATTATATATTCAGCTACTTAAAGAAATTCAGAAATCATGACTCTATCATTCTACCGGATCGCTCCGTCGTCACGATGGCTGTACCGTTCATGACAGCCTACTCCTTGTTGGCCATTCAGACCTGCCACAAGCGGAATGCACCAGCTATTGGCGGAATGGCTGCCCAGATTCCGGTCAAAAATGACGAAAAGGCGAACGACGAAGCCTTCGCAAAGGTACGAGCTGACAAAGAACGTGAGGCAAGAAACGGCCATGACGGCACATGGGTAGCCCATCCGGCCTTGGTTCCGGTGGCAAAGGAAGTATTTGACGAATTCATGCCGACACCAAACCAAATCCATAAGAAAAGAGAAGACGTCAGCGTCAAAGCTGAGGACCTTCTTGAAGTGCCAGAAGGCGCCATCACCGAACAGGGTGTCCGTACGAACATCAATGTCGGTATTCAATATATCGAATCGTGGCTTAATGGACGAGGAGCTGCCCCAATCTATAACCTGATGGAGGATGCTGCAACCGCTGAAATCTCCAGAGCCCAGGTATGGCAATGGGTGCGCCATCCGAAAGGGGTCCTTGATGATGGACGTAAAGTAGACATGGCCATGTATGAAACTTTTAAAGAAAAAGAATTACAGCGAATCAAATCCGAGCTAGGCGAGGAACGATTCAATTCCGGCCGATTTGATGAGGCGGCAGAGCTTTTCGACAAACTCATCAAAGAAGATACGTTTTATGACTTCTTGACGTTACCTGCATACGAAATTCTATAAATCTGATATGAACATATAGGAGGAATTAGGAATGAGAGAAGAATTAGTGAAACAAATCGAAGACCAATGGAAAGACGAAAGATGGCAAGGAATTGAACGCCCGTACTCTGCTGAGGATGTCCTCAAGCTTCGCGGCTCCGTTCAAATTGAACATACATTAGCAAGAAGAGGCTCTGAAAAACTATGGAACTACCTGAACACAGAGGATTACATCAATGCCCTTGGCGCCCTTACCGGTAACCAAGCTGTCCAGCAAGTAAAAGCGGGCTTGAAAGCCATTTATTTGAGCGGCTGGCAGGTCGCAGCTGATGCCAACCTTTCCGGCAATATGTATCCTGACCAAAGCCTTTACCCAGCAAACAGTGTACCAGCTGTTGTCAAGCGCATTAACCAAGCCCTTCAGCGTGCAGATCAAATTCACTATTCTGAGGGTAAGGAAGACATCGACTGGTTCCAGCCGATTGTAGCGGATGCAGAAGCAGGCTTTGGCGGACAATTGAACTGCTTTGAGCTCATGAAAGGCATGATTGAAGCAGGTGCTGCCGGCGTCCATTTCGAAGACCAGCTTTCTTCTGAAAAGAAATGCGGACACTTAGGCGGAAAAGTATTGCTGCCAACACAAACTGCTGTACGTAACCTGATCGCAGCACGATTGGCGGCCGATGTTATGGGCGTACCAACCATCCTGATCGCCCGGACAGATGCTGATGCAGCTGACCTAATCACAAGCGACATCGACCCAGTTGACCATCCATTTATTACGGGAGATCGCACGCCAGAAGGGTTCTACCGTACGAAAGCGGGTATCGACCAAGCAATCGCTCGGGGATTATCCTACGCACCATATGCTGATCTAATCTGGTGTGAAACATCCGAACCAAACCTAGAAGATGCGAAGAAATTCGCAGACGCAATTCACGAAAAATTCCCTGGCAAAATGCTTGCCTATAACTGCTCACCATCCTTCAACTGGAAGAAAAAGCTCGATGATGAAACCATCGCAAACTTCCAAAAAGAAATTGCAAAAATGGGCTACAAATTCCAATTCGTTACCCTTGCCGGCTTCCATGCCCTCAACCACAGTATGTTCGAATTGGCAAGAGGCTACAAAGAGCGCGGCATGGCTGCATACTCCGAGCTTCAACAAGCAGAATTCGCAAGCGAAGCAAACGGCTACACAGCAACCAGGCATCAACGCGAAGTCGGAACAGGCTACTTCGACGAAGTCGCCCAAGTCATCACTGGCGGCACATCCTCCACAACGGCCCTCAAAGGATCCACGGAGGAAGAGCAATTCCAGCAAGCTTAATAGAATGCGAGATGAAGACCGAACCCTTTTGTGGGTTCGGTTTTTTGTTTTTGGTAAGGGGGAGCTGGGGAGTAGGAGTGCCCAGCCTTTGCCCATGCAAAGGGGGCGAAGGGTGGGCAAAGGGTGGGAATCGTCAGAGAAGACCCATCCTAATCCCATGCAAAGGGGGTGAAGGGTGGACAAAGCCTGGGAGAGGGGAGGGAAAAGCCACGCCTATCCCACCTTTCACCCACCTAACCGGTATGAAGCCTGGACAAAGCCTGGGAGAGAGGAGGGAAAAGCCACGCATCTCCCACCTTTCACCCATCCAACCGGTATGAAGCCTGGGCATGGCCTGGGAGAGAGGAGGGAAAAGCCACGCATCTCCCACCTTTCGCCCACCTAACCGGTATGAAGCCTGGGCATAGCCTGGGAGAGAGGAGGGAAAAGCCACGCATCTCCCACCTTTCCCCCACCTAACCGGTACGAAGCCTGGGCAAAGCCTGGGAGAGAGGAGGGAAAAGCCACGCATCTCCCACCTTTCCCCCACCTAACCGGGGCGAAGGGTGGACAAAGGGTGGGAGAGAGGAGGGAAAAGCCACGCATCTTCCACCTTTCACCCACCCAACCGGTATGAAGCCTGGGCGTGGCCTGGGAGAGAGGAGGGAAAAGCCACGCATCTCCCACCTTTCACCTACCTAACCGGTACGAAGCCTGGGCAAAGCCTGGGAGAGAGGAGGGAAAAGCCACGCATCTCCCACCTTTCACCCACCTAACCGGTAGGAAGCCTGGGCAAAGCATGGGAGAGAGGAGGGAAAAGCCACGCCTACCCCACCTTTCACCCATCCAACCGGTATGAAGCCTGGGCATGGCCTGGGAGAGAGGAGGGAAAAGCCACGCCTATCCCACCTTTCGCCCACCTAACCGGTATGAAGCCTGGGCAAAGCATGGGAGAGAAATGGGAAAAGCCACGCCTATCCCACCTTTCGCCCACCTAACCGGTAGGAAGCCTGGGCAAAGCATGGGAGAGAAATGGGAAAAGCCACGCCTATCCCACTTTTCACCCACCCGACCGGTACAAAGCCCGGTCAAAGCCTGGGAGAAAGGTGGGGAGTCTCTCTCAAAAAACCACTCTCGATTATTAAACCATCCACCTATATGCCCACTCACCAATGAAAATACATACCTATGAAAATAAAAATTTATACTTTTAAAGTTAAATGTATAGACATTTAATAAAATATAGTTATAATGGTAAATGTAAGCGGTTAAACCAAATATTAAAAATCTATCAAAAGAGGTTGATACACATGAAAAAAATTCTCTTAGCTTGTAGTTCTGGCATGTCAACAAGTTTGTTGGTAACAAAGATGGAGGCTCACGCGAAGTCAATTGGTGATGAGGCGAAGATTTGGGCGGTTGGTCAGGATAAGGCGAAGCAGGATATGGCGGAGGCTGATGTTGTGTTGATCGGGCCGCAAATGAGCTTTTTGAAGGGCGATTTACAGAAGGAAGCGGAAAAGTACGGAATCAAGGTTGATGTAATCGATATGATGGCGTATGGCATGGCTGATGGGAAGAAAGCCTATGAGCAAGCTCTTTCTTTAATAGGTGATAAATAATGGAGAAATTACAATTGGATCAACTCACAGATGAACAGATTAGTTTTCAGCTTATTCTTCACAGCGGGAATGCGCGTGCGAAGGTGATTCAAGCTTTGCGTGAATATAAGGATGGGAATGAGAGCGGTGCGGATGAGCTGATTGCACAGGCAGAAGCGGATCTTAGTGTTGCACATGATATTCATTTCCAAATGGTGCAGAAGGAAGCTTCTGGCAACCAGATTCCATATTCACTTCTCTTGATGCATTCTGAGGACCATTTGATGTCTACGTTGACGATGAAGGAATTGGTGAAGGAACTATTGGAAGTTTTCAAGTCACAAAATAAATAAGAGTATAGAAGCCTATAAGAGTCCTTCAATAGATTGGGATGGGAGTCTTAGAGTATTCGACTGGGGGAAAAGTTGATGTTTGATAAAATAAGCAGTTTCCTTGTGCCGATTGCAGGAAAGCTTAACAATAACCGGTATTTAGGAGTTTTACGTGACGCTTTTATGTTAGCGTTTCCATTGACGGTATTCGGTTCTATGGTTGTTGTGTTGTTAAACCTGCCATTTTTGAACAAGTTTTTGAGTGATGATACGATTGCGACGCTTTCTAATACATTTGGTGTAGCGCAGAGCGCGACGATGAGTATCCTAACGGTCTTCGTAGTGTTTGGTATCGGGTATTATTTATCGAAGAGTTATAATGTGGAGGCTGTTTTCGGCGGGGTTGTGGCGCTGGCGTCCTTCTTGTTCTTAACGCCATTTGTGGTAGAAACAGCTAATGGTGAAGTGGTAACCGGTGTACTTTCATTAGACCGTCTTGGTGCTAAGGGAATGTTCCTTGGGATGATTACGGCATTTGCTGCCGGGGAGATCTACCGTAAGATTGTACAGAAAGATATTACGATTAAGATGCCTGCAGGTGTTCCGCCAGCAGTAGCAAAGTCTTTCGCAGCATTGATTCCAGCATTTATTACATTAACTGTTTTCTTATTCATTAATGCGATTGTTGTACTTGCGTTTGAAACAAACCTGCATGATGTTATTTACAGCTTGCTTCAGAAACCGCTTACTGGTTTGGGAAGCGGATTGATTCCAACGTTGGTTGTCGTATTCTTGATTCAATTGCTGTGGTTCTTCGGTCTTCATGGACAAATTATTTTGAACTCAGTTATGGATCCAATTTGGCTTTCCTTATCTTTAGAAAACTTGGATGCGTTTAAAGCTGGTGAGCAAGTTCCTCACATAATTTCAAAAACATTTATGGATACATTTACAGTTGGAATGGGCGGTACAGGGATGACTTTGGCAGTCGTTGCGGCAATCCTTGTATTCGTTAAGTCTAAACAAATGAAACAGGTGGCGAAATTAGGCGCTGCTCCAGGAATCTTCAACGTCAATGAACCAATCATCTTCGGTTTGCCAATCGTGATGAACCCATTGATTATGATTCCTTGGATTATCTCTCCAATGGTTGTTGTTATCTTCACCTACTTTATGATGAAAATCGGCTTGGTGCCGGCTCCGACTGGTGTTGTGGTTCCTTGGACAGTACCGATTGGCTTCAGTGGATATTTAGCAACAAATTCAATCAGGGGATCCTTGCTGCAAATTGCTAACTTCTTCATTGTATTCTCCATCTGGCTTCCGTTCTTGAAGGTCATTGACCGCGTTAACTTGAAGAAGGAAGAAGAAGAAGCAAGGGCTGCAGCGGAACAACAATCAAATACAGTCAATATGTAAGTAATACTAGGCTCTGGGCATGATGGATTTTCATACTCAGAGCCTAATACTAACACGTGCAAAGGAGAATTTATCGTGAACAATCTAGAGAGAGAGACTCACATAACATATAAGTTTCCAGACGGGTTTTGGTGGGGCTCTGCTGCCTCTGCAACCCAAACGGAAGGTGCTTCAGACGTAGATGGGAAAGGGAAGAACATTTGGGATCATTGGTATGAGGTAGAACCGGACCGTTTCTTTGACGGAGTGGGACCGGAGAATACATCCCAGTTCTATTATAAATATAAAGAGGATATCGCTTTAATGAAGCAAATTGGCCATAACTCTTTCCGTATGTCCATCTCATGGTCACGCATGTTTCCGGAAGGGACGGGCGACATTAATCCGAAGGCGGTGGAATTCTACCATAATGTGATTGATGAGCTGATTGCGAACGATATTGAACCATTTGTCGGGTTATTCCATTTTGATATGCCATTTGCTATGCAGGAGATTGGCGGCTGGGAGAATCTTGAGGTCGTTGATGCGTATGTGCGCTATGTGAAGGCATGCTTTGAGAACTTTGGCGGCAAGGTGAAGAAGTGGTTTACACATAATGAGCCGATTGTTCCTGTTGAGGGCGGATATTTGTATGATTTCCACTATCCGAACATTGTAGATTTTAAAAAGGCCGTACAGGTTGCGTACCATACAATCCTCTCTAGTGCCAAAGCGGTTGAAGCTTACCGAGCGCTCGGTCAGGATGGTCAGATTGGTATCGTGTTGAATCTGACTCCATCGTATCCTCGCAGCCAGAATCCTGCTGATTTGAAGGCAGCCAAGATTTGTGACGCCTTCTTCAATCGTTCATTCCTCAATCCTGCTGTAAAGGGAACATTCCCGGAGGACTTGGTTGAGATTTTACAAGAAAAAGGATTTATGCCTGTTATCGGTGACGGCGATCTTGAGACGATTAAGAATAATACCGTTGATCTTCTCGGTGTGAACTATTATCAGCCAAGACGGGTAAAGGCAAAAGAACATATGCCTCATCCAGACAGTCCGTTCATGCCTGATTATTATTTCGATTATTATGAGATGCCGGGCCGTAAGATGAACCGCCACCGCGGCTGGGAGATTTATGAGAAAGGGATTTATGATATCCTGACTAATTTGAAAGAGAACTATGGCAATATCGAGTGCTTTATTTCCGAGAACGGAATGGGTGTTGAAGGCGAAGAGAAATTCAGAAATGCCGAGGGAATGATTGAGGATGATTACCGCATCGATTTCATTCGTGAGCATCTGAAATGGGTGCATAAGGCAGCAAGCGAAGGTTCCAACGTAAAAGGCTATCATCTTTGGACTTTCATGGACAACTGGTCCTGGTCAAATGCGTATAAAAATCGCTATGGCTTCGTATCTGTCAATCTTGATAAAGATGGAGAGCGTTCCATTAAGAAGAGTGGATACTGGATTCAGCAAGTATCTGAGAATAATGGTTTTTAACCAGCATGTGAAGAAGAGGGCGCCTTTTGTGCCGTCTTCTTTATGCATTTCAATACATTGGTATACAAAACTTTCTTTATATGGAAAAATATGATGTTTTTCTTGTGATTCATTATATTATATAAGTAAGTATACAAAATGGCCGGGAGAGTCACTTTCAGTATTTATAGACAGGGAGTTAGAAGAACATGACCAAATATGAGAGCATCGCTAATGAAATGAGAAGACGAATTAAAGAGGGGTTTTATTCAATCGACCAGCCGATTCCTGATGAGGTTAGTTTGGCTGCGGAATTCGGTTCAAGCCGGATGACGATGCGAAAGGCCTTGGACCTCCTTGTCTCAGAAGGACTCCTCTTCCGTAAGAGGGGCCATGGGACATTTATCATTCAAATGTATAAGAATCAATCCTTGAATGTGATCAGTGATGAGAGCTTAGGACTGTCCAATTTGGTCAAAGACAAGCCTGTATCGAGCAAGATTATCCAGTTTACGATTGAGTTCCCGTCTGAAGAGGTGGCCGGCCATCTGGCAATCGGAACGAAGGAGCCGGTGTATCATATCATTCGTTTGAGGATGGTTGACCATGAGCCGTATGTTATGGAAGAGACCTATATGCCATCCAACTTAATTCCGGGGATCACAGAGGACATTTTACATGCTTCCATCTATAATTATATACAGCAGAGCCTGGACTTGAAGATTGGCGGAGCTCATAGGACGATTATGGCTGATAAATCAAATGAGCTTGACCAAACTTACTTAGAGTGCAAGACAGATGATCCAATTTTGCAGGTTGTGCAGGTTGGCTTCTTGAATAACGGCGTTCCATTTGAATATTCATTTTCAAGACATCGCTATGATAAGTTTGTTTTTACGAGCGTAACAGTGAAGAAATAACAAGATTCGAGAGGAGCGGTTGACATGCTTTTAGGTGCAATTGAAGCAGGGGGTACGAAGTTTGTCTGTGCGGTTGGAAAGGAAGATGGTACGATTGTCGAACGTACGGTTATTCCGACTGATTTGCCTGAGGTGACGATGAAAGAGGTCATCAAATTCTTTCAAAAGCATAAACCCTCAGCGATTGGTATTGGCACATTCGGACCGGCGGATGTTGACCCGGTAAGTGTGACGTTTGGGACGATTACTTCAACACCAAAGCAGGGGTGGAGAAATTATCCGCTTGTGAGTGAACTTAAGAAGAGATTCCCGGTACCAATAGGTTTTAATACGGATGTGAACGCAGCGGCTCTTGGAGAAGCCAGGCTTGGAGCGGCTAAGGGGCTGGACAGCTGTCTATATATTACTGTCGGCACTGGAATCGGAGCTGGGGCATTAATAGGGGGGAAACTTCTTCAGGGTTTATCTCATCCTGAAATGGGACATATCCTCGTTCGGAGGCATCCGAATGATTCGTATGCTGGGAAATGTCCTTACCATGGGGACTGTCTCGAGGGCTTGGCTGCAGGACCAGCCATTGAGGAGCGCTGGGGTGTAAAAGGAGACCAGCTTAAGGAGAGAGCAGAAGTTTGGGAGATGGAAGGCTTTTATCTAGCCCAGGCAATTGCTCAGTACATTCTAGTGCTGTCCCCGAAGAAAATCATCCTTGGCGGGGGCGTGATGAAACAGGCGCAGCTGTTCCCGATTATTGCAAGGAATGTACAGGAAATGTTGAATGGCTATGTCTCATTGCCGGAGATCATGGAGCACATGGAGGATTATCTCGTGCCGCCGGGACTTGGGGATAATGCCGGAATAACAGGTGCCTTAATGCTCGCATATCAGGCCTATACAGAATAAGATACATAGGGAAAAAGGGGGATGCTTAAAAGATAAGGGCATCCTTTTATTATTTCCTTCGACAAATCTTTTCCCGGGTAATAAATTCCCCGAAAAAAGGATAATCTTGCATGAACTTGTGGGGATTCCTGTTTTAACCGGGAATCTGATTGCTTTAACGCACGAAAGTTTGGTATTATCATTATAATTGTTGTCTATAGAATGCAGTAATTTGGAGGTGTCATTCATGACGCGGATTTCTAAAGAAGAGGCTAAGCATGTCGCAAATTTGGCGAGATTGGCCATTACGGAAGAAGAAACAGAAATGTTTACGAAGCAGCTCGATTCGATTATCACATTTGCCGAGCAATTAAATGAGCTCGATACAACAAATATTGAACCTACAACACATGTGTTACATATGAAGAATGTCTTACGGGAAGACAAGCCGTCACCTGGATTGCCGAGGGAAGAGGTCTTAAAGAATGCCCCTGACCACCAGGATGGACAAATACGTGTACCAGGAATCATGGAGTAGGCCAGGGAGGGAAATACAATGTCTTTATTTGACCATAAAGTATCGGAGCTGCAGCAAATGCTGCACTCAAAGGAAATCTCCGTCAGCGATCTCGTTTCTGAATCCTATAGCAGAATCAAGGAGGTTGACGGGGAAGTGAAAGCTTTCCTCACACTGAATGAGGAGAATGCCCGAAAGGAAGCGGACGAGCTTGATACGAAGCTAGTACGCGGAGAAGCGAAAGGTCCTCTGTTTGGAATGCCAATCGGCATTAAGGATAATATCGTAACAAAAGGCTTGCGCACAACTTGTGCGAGCAAGATTCTTGATAATTTCGACCCAATCTATGATGCAACCGTTATGGAGCGCTTAAAGCAGAACGAAACCATCACAATTGGCAAATTGAACATGGACGAATTCGCGATGGGTTCTTCAACAGAGAACTCTGCCTTCCAGAAAACGGCGAATCCATGGGATTTAAGCACAGTTCCTGGCGGTTCCTCAGGTGGCTCGGCTGCGGCTGTGGCAGCTGGCGAAGTCCCGTTCAGCCTTGGATCTGATACGGGCGGTTCTATCCGTCAGCCGGCATCCTATTGCGGTGTTGTCGGCATGAAGCCAACCTATGGACGCGTGTCTCGCTATGGCCTCGTTGCCTTTGCATCATCACTTGACCAAATCGGTCCAATTACACGCAACGTCGAAGACAATGCCTACTTACTTCAAGCGATTGCAGGAATTGATCCGATGGATGGAACATCTGCTCATATTGAGGTTCCTGATTTCTCGAAAGCTTTAACAGGCGATATTAAGGGTCTAAAGATTGCTGTGCCAAAGGAATACCTTGGTGAAGGCGTCAGCCCGGAGGTACGCCAATCAGTGCTCGATTCCTTGAAGGTGCTTGAAGGCCTTGGGGCAAGCTATGATGAGGTATCCTTGCCGCATTCCAAATATGCGCTATCAACATATTATCTCCTGTCATCCTCTGAGGCGTCTGCGAACCTCTCCCGCTTTGACGGTGTGAGATACGGACACCGCACAGAGAATGCTGAGAATCTCTTAGAAATGTATAAGCAAACAAGAGCAGAAGGATTCGGAGATGAAGTAAAACGACGTATCATGCTCGGTACGTTCGCGCTAAGCTCCGGCTACTATGATGCTTATTATAAAAAAGCTCAAAAAGTACGTACGCTGATTAAAAATGATTTTGAAAGAGTATTTGACCAATATGATGTCATCATTGGACCAACTGCACCAACACCTGCCTTCAAAATGGGCGAGAAAACGAGTGATCCGCTCACAATGTATGCCAATGATATCTTGACCATCCCGGTAAACCTTGCGGGTGTTCCAGGTATCTCTGTGCCAAATGGATTTACAAATGGCCTTCCGCTTGGTCTGCAAATCATCGGTAAGCACTTCGATGAGAGCACGGTCTACAAGGTAGCCCATGCCTTTGAACAAGCGACAGACTTCCATAAACAAAAGCCGTCATTGCAGGGGGTGGAGTAAATGAACTACGAAACAGTCATCGGCTTAGAGGTTCACGTTGAGCTAAAAACAGAATCAAAAATTTTCTCCGCGAGCCCGAACCAATTCGGCGCGGACCCAAACACAAACACAAGTGTCATTGACCTTGGCTATCCGGGGGTATTGCCTGTCTTGAATAAGAAGGCAGTCGAATATGCGATGAAGGCTGCCATGGCCTTGAACTGTGAAGTGGCGACTGATACAAAATTCGACCGTAAAAACTATTTCTATCCGGACAATCCGAAGGCCTACCAAATCTCTCAATTTGATAAGCCAATCGGTGAGCATGGCTGGATTGAAATTGAAGTGAACGGTGAGAAGAAACGCATCGGTATCACTCGTCTTCATCTAGAGGAGGATGCCGGCAAACTGACCCATACAGCAGACGGCTATTCCTTATGTGACTATAACCGCCAAGGAACGCCATTGATTGAAATCGTATCTGAGCCGGATATTCGTACACCGGAAGAAGCCTATGCGTATCTCGAGAAATTGAAATCCATCATTCAGTACACAGGCGTTTCTGACTGTAAGATGGAGGAAGGAAGCCTTCGTTGTGATGCGAATATTTCCCTTCGTCCAGTAGGACAGGAGGAATTCGGCACAAAGACAGAGCTGAAGAATTTAAACTCCTTCAACTTTGTCCGCAAAGGTCTTGAATTTGAACAGGAGCGTCAGGCAAAGGTATTGAATGAAGGTGGTGTTATCCTTCAGGAAACTCGCCGCTTTGATGAAGCAACAGGTGCTACCTTGCTTATGCGTGTGAAGGAAGGGTCTGACGATTATCGTTACTTCCCTGAGCCTGATTTAGTGGAACTCTATATTGACCAGGAATGGAAGGACCGTATTCGTGCGGAAATTCCGGAGCTTCCCGATGAGCGGAAGAAGCGCTATGTGGAAGACTGGGGCTTGCCTAGCTATGACGCAGCAGTCCTGACTGTGACAAAGGAAACAGCTGATTTCTTCGAGGCAACTGTTGCTGCCGGGGCTGAGCCAAAGCAGGCTTCAAACTGGATCATGGGTGAGCTGTCCGCCTACATGAAATCTGCTCAAAAAGAGCTGCATGACACGCCATTATCCCCAGAAAGCCTGGCCGGCTTGATTAAATTGATCGTGAACGGAACAATTTCCTCCAAAATCGCGAAGACCGTCTTCAAGGAATTAGTGGAGAACGGCGGGGATGCAGAGACAATCGTGAAGGAGAAAGGGCTTGTCCAAATCTCTGACGAAGGTGCCCTCCGTAAGATTGTTCTTGAGATTCTTGATAATAACCCTCAATCGATTGAGGACTTCAAGAACGGCAAGCAAAAGGCCGTTGGCTTCCTTGTCGGTCAAATGATGAAAGCGACAAAAGGCCAAGCGAATCCGCAAATGGTTAACCAATTAATTATGGACGAGTTGAAGAAACGATAAGAGTGAAACCCGCCTTCTATGAGGCGGGTTTCCTTTTGCAGGCTATTCCTTGTTTTTTGTCTCCATATGAAGGGGAGGAGGCACGAGCCAGCCTTTATCCTTCATGATTTGCAGCAAGACTGCGCCATCCTTCAATGATTTGGCACTTTGCTGGGTAAGCATCATGGCGATGTCTTCACGGATGCATTGGCTGATCAATCCGCTCATTGCTGTAATGCCAGTTGCGATATCCTTGGCGAGTGCATAGGCAATCTGAGCATCCTGAAATCTTGCACCAACAGGAATCTGCTCAATATCAACCTCAGGTCTTTCAGCTGGTGTCGGCGGTACAACGATATCATTAGCCAATAATAATTCTTCCATTTCCTTGATGGCTGGCTTGATGGTTGTTATAATGACATCTTTAATAAATTCCTTTAAGTCTTTATCACCAACATGATTCGCATAGACCTGATACCCGTCCAAAGCAGCTTTTGCTGCTGCCAGCTGCATATAGACTCCATAGACTTCACCATAATGCATTGGTTCCTTTTGTGGATTGCCGCTTAAAATTCCCATATGATAAGCTCCTTTTTTCCCTTAATTGAAGATGAGATGAGTACCTCACAGGCTTATTATGGATGTATTTTGGGAAAGTATAAGCGGATGCTAGGAAAGGGAAAAGCTAACATCATTATTTCTGCCACGTAACCTGTGAGAGGACGGGACCAGCCTTTTAGTTTACTGCAAGCCACGCCATAAAAGAATGAATTGAGAATGTATATTGCGAATGGATGGCAATGAATGGTAATGTGGATTTAAAAGGAGGATGAACCATGAAATTGTTTAGCATGCTGTCTTTATTATTCATTGCCATTGGAATCATGACATATGGGGTAAGCAGAAATGCCGGAGAGTTAACGGAATTATTCATCCTGTTGGGATTCATCAGTTTATTTATCACAATCATTCTAGGGTTTGTCGCGATGATAAAAAACGAAGCCGGAAAGCTAAAGTAC
The DNA here is from genome assembly GCF_001183965.1 of Bacillus sp. FJAT-27916. Lineage (GTDB taxonomy): Bacteria > Bacillota > Bacilli > Bacillales > Pradoshiaceae > Pradoshia. The sequence goes on along the minus strand of NZ_LFZV01000001.1, from coordinate 3,703,416 downwards.
CTATCAATTATGATGGCCTTTCTGATGCTTGGAGTGATCACCTGGGCGGAGCCTTTTCAGATTGTCCGAGTGTTGACATGGCTGAAGAATGCGTAATTGGCAGAAGAGATATGATTGAAACCAATCAATGTACAATGATCCCTTTTCAAAAGACAGATGATGATGAAGTAAAGCAGCTGTATAGGAATCATGATGTGAGACGATATTTGGGCGGTATACGAACCGAGGATGATTTACAATCTATCTTTGATGAGATGCATAGCATGAATGAAGAAGTTAATTGGGTTATTAGGAAGAAAAACACAAAGGAATTTGTCGGGTTAATTTCTCTAGGACTCCATCACGATGGTAACTTCCATGAAGTGTCCTATCAGCTATTGCCGATATGGTGGGGAAAGGGCTATGGAACAGAAGTTGTTTATGCCGTTTTAGACTATGCTTTTCTAACCTTAAATCTGCCAAAAGTCGGAGCGGAGACACAGGCCGCTAATATACCTTCCAGAAGGCTGCTGGAAAAGGTGGGGATGAGGGAGGAAGGAAGAGTCATTCGCTTTGGTGAGGAGCAAGTCATTTATTCAATCACCTATAAGTAAAAAAAGAGGTCACTTGAAAGAACTTCGTAACCTCATAACATTATAGAATAATGCTGCATCCCGGCCCATACCTGTTTGACGGTTGATTTTCGGGCGCAGGCACTCTAAGAATTGATCATCACAATATTTTGATGGACCATATCTTTGATAACACTCATCGTGACGTTTGCAGCAAGAATCGACGGGATTGGTTGGAGATCCTGGACCTGAACATCCAGGTCCGCAATAGCGGTAACCGGGTACGCAGAAACCACGTTTTCTTGGTTGCCTTCTCATGAAATATTCCTCCATTACTCGGACATGCTTCTATAGTTTATGATTTTTTCATGAATGTGGAAGGGCTAAAGGAGTCTAATTGTTTTTTAGATTTATAGGAATCCGTTTTTTGCAATGCTGTATTAAAATGTACCATTTACATAAATGAAGGAGGTATCATATTTGTTAGCTGGAAAATCGATTTCGCGGATGCGTATAGTCATGCTAATCATTTCATTAAGTGCATTTATAGCTTTACTGTTAGTCACTTTTCAGAGCTACTTTCATTCTTCTGAACTGCAATCATTAGTTGAAAAAGCTGAAGAAAATAATCTTGAATATGAAGTAATCATCCATAATCCTCTTACTAACTCTTACAGTTTTAGAATTCTAAATGATTAATGAACAAGTGTTTGATGAAATTAGTAAATTAGTCTAATTTATCTGTTTGACCATGGAATAAGAATCTTCAATTCGAGGACATTTTTTATTATAGTAAATCCTGGATTGGGTAATTTATGGCTTTGGGAGTCAATATTTATATATAAGCAGATGTAGATGTGATTTGGCAGAAGAGGGGGATTGGGATGAACCTTGTAATTTGGATGAGTGTTATTGGGTTAATCACTGCTGCTGTTTACATGTTAAGTAAATGGATCAGCAGGTTATTAGGTGTAGAGGGAGTGGACCTGGAGGAGACCAAGGGAGGAAAGGTATTCAAATGGGGATGCGGTATCCTTTTGGGCATTTATTTCGTTATAATCATTAATTTAGGCATTGTTAACGAGCAAGAAGTACCTGGCAGTTACATTCTGTTAGTTATAGCTGCACTTTGGTTGTATAAGGCACTGCTTGAATGGAAGTATATAAAAGGGTCGAAGCAGTATATCCGAACATTGATTGAACTAATCATTCTTATGACAGCTATACCGCTAGCCCATAAAATCATATCTCATTTTCCAGTGTTCTGAGCCGTTATAGGCTCTTTTTTTATGAGCAGATATTTTTTCTTTGACAAATAAACCTTTCATTTTGACAAAAATATTTGTCAAAATGAAAGGTACAGCATACAATGATAGTAGAGGTGAGGATATGAAAACGAGATTAAAGGAGCTGCGGGCACGTGAAGGGATGAATCAGACGCAGCTGGCGAAGCTTGCGAAAATATCTCGCCAAACGGTGAGCTTGATTGAACGTGAAGAGTTTGTTCCTTCCCTATTGATTGCTGTGCGGATTGCGAGAATATTTGATGAACGGATTGAGAATATCTTTTTATTTGAGGAGGATGAATGATGACGAAAGCGATTGGGAAACTGCTGTTTGGAGCGCTGGCGGGTGCCGTGTTGGGGTATGGGCTGATGTTTACAATAACAAATACAGGCTTGGGGGATGTGGATAGCTCCTGGGCATTCCCTGACCTGAGCTTTGAATGGATGATTGTGTTGATGGTAATTTCCGTCTCTTTGATAATTTTGAGTGTGGTAAAAGGGATGACCATCGTGAAGGAGTCCAAAAGTCAAGTGAGCGGGGATGAGGAGGATGAACTGGCAGAGCTCCAGAACAAACGCTATTATGATGGATCACTGGCGGTGAATACAGCCTTATTTGCCTCTAGTGGAATGCTTGCGCTGGTGGCCATTACGGATCAACCGAATGTATTCATCTTTATTAGCTTAGGCTTGGTCTTGCTAAGTCTTGTGATGTCCTTTATCAATGCGGAGTTAGTTAAATATGCGGATCCTAATCGGGAATATCCATCTGTGAACGATAAGCGGTATGCCGAGAAGCTGATGGAAATGAGCGATGAAGGGGAACGTCACATCATGCTGCAAGGATTATATAGAGCATTTACTAGCATCAATATGCTTCTCTTCTTTGCAGTACTCATGCTCATAGGCTATTCCGTTATCACAGGTTCCTCCCAATTAGCCGGAATACTGATCATCCTCTTTATCCTAATCTACACAAATGCTCAATACATGCTGTCCATACGTAAAAGATCGATACGATGAATACAGTCGGCAAGACTAGCAGACAATGAAACCACCATTACGATATATAGCTCTCTGACCTGCTTTTTTAAAAGGCGGGTTTTCTTAGTTAGTCATTAGTTAGAGGAATATTCTTATGGGTAGAGAATGTTGTTATGGTAAGGAGATAAAAAGGGAAGGAGCAATCCAGTTGCAAACAAATCTCTATTTCGTCAGACATGCGCATTCCACCTATACACCAGATGAATGGGGCAGACCACTATCCAATAAAGGGCAGATGGATGCGGAAAGAATTACGCAAAGGCTGAAGAAGGAAGACATCCAGCATGTCTTATCAAGTCCTTATAAAAGGGCCATGCAAACAGTGCAAGGAATCGCTGACTTGATTGGGAAAGAAGTCATACTTGATCAGGGCTTCCGGGAACGGAAATTAGCTTCAGTGCCAGTAGAGGATTTTAATAAGGCAATTAAGAAGCTTTGGGAGGAACCCTCATTCTCTTATGAAGGAGGGGAGTCCAATATTGACGCGAAGGGGCGTGGAGTGAAAGCGACGTATCGGATATTAGAAAAATATGAGGGAGAGAATGTGGTCATTGGTACCCATGGCAATATCATGGTGCTGATTATGAATTACTTTGATTCCCAATATGATGTTGATTTCTGGCGGTCTCTTGCCATGCCGGATATTTACCGAATGACGTTCGTTGGTCTTAGGCTGAAAGAAATCAACCGTATTGAATAATCATTCATTTGCTAATCTGCTAATTTGATACAATGAGGATAAGGGAGATGAAGTCAGAATATAAATAGGTGTGGAGGTGGAACCAGGATGAAGAGTGTGAAGGCAGTGAAGACGACGTATTTGATTGGCCTGCTATTTTGGTTAAGTGCAATCATTTATTTTTTTGCAGCCAATTGGGGTGGACTAAGCCATGTTTCTCAGGTGACGCTCGCTTGCTTATTGATGGTTTTGTTTTATGGGGTTGGTTATGGGTTCGCAAAATGGAGGCCGGATTTGGCTGATGTGGGGGCCTGGATATTCTGGGGAGGGTCGATTGCCTTCGGGGCAGCGGTAGCGCTTATTGGGCAGATTTATAATTCGCATGCAGATGGTTATACCTTCTTTCTACTATGGCTTATTCCATCGATTCTGCTTGCAATTGTGACGAGATTCTCCGTTTTCTTTGTACAATCATTTATTCTATTCAATATCACAATCTATACATACTTCTATCCTCTCGACAGATGGGTTGAGCGAACGAGTGGAGAGGATACAGCCATCACGATTGGCCTTTTATTAGTCAATGCGGCTATCATGTTTCTGTTTGCTTCAAGGAAGCCGATGCTGGTTGCCTATTTAGCGGCAGTCCTCGTTCAGGGATTCGCAATTGAGGTGACCACAGATTGGTCATGGCGATATCTGTATTCGGATGAGACGTTCTCTATCATCGGCATTCTTGTTTATGTCCTTATTGCATTCTTATATGCAGGTATTTATGTTCAATATCTTGTTAAAACAGAGAATAAGGTGCTCATCGTGCTTGCGTCACTTGGTGCGGCTATCCTTCTTATCAGTCATTTCTTTATGATTGCCTCTTGGATTTCTGGGCTGCTCGTGTATTTGCTCGGCATTTTACTCGGAATCGGCTTGATTGCTGGAGGATCGGTTTGGGTGGCAAGACTGGCGAGGCAATCATCAGATGAGAATCGCTGGCTTCACCAGCTTATCAAGGCTGTGTCGATTTTCTTGGCGGTCCTTTTGATAACGTCCTCCGTGTTGAGTATCTTTTATTTGCTGAATCTGTATGGGGCAGAGTGGATCTTGCTTAGTGCTCTTGTGCTCGTACCGATTGGGAGTCATCTTGAGCGCAGCCATTCCATCCTGCGCTATACGTTGATGCTGTCCGGGTTAGCAATCGCTTCCGCTGTCCTTTGGGATTTCTCCATTCCCGTATTAGCGGTGTATGTCATCCTTGTCAGCTATGTTCTATGGCGTGAGCGGGGGAGGGCCGTTTATCCATTTATGCTTATTGCCTTTCTGTACGGAGCAGGATTGACCATACTGCGATTGCTGCCAGATCTCTCTGCAGACTATATCCTGCTTATCTTAACCGTGCTCGCGCTTGGCCTTTATCTACTCTTGGAAGAACCATTCGCGAAGGGCTGGAATTTAATTGCGGCGCTCACTGTATGGTTTGTACTGACCTTCTTCTCAGAGCATACGGTCCTTTATTACTTATCGAATATCACGTATATCGGCTTTCTGCTCTATAAAACGTATAAAACAGCCGAAAGTCGTAGACACTGGCTGGAATATGCTGTGTTCGCCTTTCTGATTGCTTACTTTGGCTATAAATATTATGACCTGTTCTGGAAGCTGCTTCATAAGTCTGTGACGTTCGCTTTGGCAGGGGCTGTATTCTTCCTCGTCGCGCTCTATTTCGATAAACGCCAATTGAGAATGGATACAGGGGAATCCCGATTTATTCTGGATGGTGTACGGAAATGGGTCCCGATTGTCCTTTTACAGCTACTCATTATTGGTGCGATCATTATGCAAAAGGAAATCATTCTGCGCAATGGAACGGAGATTACCTTAGAGGTGGAACCAGTTGACCCACGCTCTTTGATGCAGGGCGATTATGTTGATTTGGCATATAATATCAGCACGTATGATGCCAATCACAATTATGGGCGTGTTTATGTTCTCCTTGAAAAAGATGAGGCTGGGATTTCTCAAATTAAAAACATTTATGATAATATGGATGAAGCAAGAGAACAATTGAGCGGCAGTAAGGAAGTGATTCTCCAGGGAGAATTGAGCGGAGACCGAATCACGTATGGCATTGAATCCTTCTTCATAGAGGAAGGAACAGGTACATGGCTGGAGGAAAATGCAGCCTATGCCAAGGTAAAGGTCGGCAGTAATGGCGATGCAATTCTGCTGGAACTTACAGGGAAATAAAGCCCCTTCGAAATTGAACGGATATGGTAATTGGCCAATGGTGGCGTTATAATGGTTATGGACTTCTATAGCGCATGAATACTTTGAATTTTATATAGGATGATGAATGAATATGAAAAAAGCAAGAATTATCTATAATCCGACATCAGGCAGGGAAGCGTTCAAGCGCTATTTACCGGAGGTGCTTGAGAAGCTTGAAAAGGCTGGTTATGAGGCCTCCTGCCATGCAACCACAGGTGAGGGCGATGCAACGAGAGCGGCTGAGATCGCGATTGAACGGAAATATGATGTTGTCATCGCAGCTGGCGGGGACGGAACGATTTATGAGGTCGTTAATGGGCTTGCCGGGCATGAATTTCGTCCGAAGCTAGGCATTATCCCAGTCGGTACAACGAACGACTTTGCACGTGCATTAAGAATCTCAACGAAATCGGTCCTTGACGCAGCAGATACAATTGCTCAAGGATTGACGATTCCAATTGATATCGGTCAAATGAATGACCGCTTTTTCATTAATATTGCCGGCGGCGGTCGTCTGACAGAATTGACGTATGAAGTGCCAAGTAAGCTGAAAACCGTGCTTGGCCAGCTCGCCTATTATTTGAAAGGAATTGAGATGCTGCCATCCTTGAAAGCTGTACCTATGCGTATTGAATACGATGGGAAGCTGTTTGAGGGAGAAGCAATGCTCTTCCTTGTGGCTAACACCAATTCTGTCGGCGGATTTGAACGACTTGCACCGGATGCTTCATTGAATGACGGGATGTTTACCCTGCTGATTCTGAAGAAGATCAATCTCGCAGATTTCGTGCGTGTCGTGACCATGGCGATTCGAGGGGATCATATCAAGGATTCATCTGTCGTGTATGCGAAGGCAAACCGAATCAAGGTCAGCTCGCCGGATAAGCTGCAGCTTAATCTGGACGGAGAATTCGGGGGCATGGCACCGGCTGAATTCGTGAACCTCTATCGTCATTTTGAGGTATTTGTACCAGAGAAGGTGCATGAAGAACAGAAAAAAACAGACCGGCACCTTTTAACCATCCAAGAATCGGAACGATTAAAGGATCTTCCAGATATTGACCAACTTCTTTAAGAAGTTGGTTTTTTAATGGATAGAATCGCATATTATCGGTCTATCCTATTTTGTGATACAATCATCATTACGTTAATAAAAAATCGAGGTTACAATGAATGACTGATAAAAAAACCGTTCCAATTCAAAAAAATGATTATATAGATGTTGTATTTGAAGACTTGACACATGAAGGGGCCGGCGTAGCAAAGGTGGACGGCTATCCCATCTTTGTCCCTCATGGTCTTCCTGGTGAGAAGGCGAAAATAAAGGTGACAAAACTCAACAAAGGCTACGGCTTCGGACGCTTGATGGAATTGTATGAGGAGAGCCCAGACCGGGTTGAGGCGCCTTGCCCGATTTATAAGCAATGCGGCGGCTGCCAGCTGCAGCACTTATCGTATGAAGGTCAGCTGAGGGCGAAGGAGAAGATGGTCCGCGAGCTGATGACCCGTATCGGAAAGCTTGAGGATGTGATTGTTCATCCAACACTCGGCATGGAAGAGCCATGGAATTACCGCAATAAGGCTCAGGTGCCTGTTGGAGAGATGGAAGGCGGTCTTGTCGCTGGATTCTATGCGAAACGCTCCCATGAGATCATCAATATGGACGAATGCCTTATCCAGTTCACTGAAAATGATGAGATGATTCGTGTCGTTAAAGGCATCTGTGAGAAATATGGCGTCAGAGCCTATAACGAAAAACAGCATAAAGGCACGCTCCGCCATATCATGGTCCGCACAGGTCAGGTGACAGGCGAAATCATGGTCGTACTGGTAACAAGAACACCTGACATCCCGAACCGCCGGAAAATCGTTGATGAATTGGTTGAGGCCATGCCAAACATCACTTCTATCATCCAGAACGTAAACACCAAAAAGACAAACGTCATCCTTGGCGACCAGACCATTACGCTATGGGGAGCGGATGTCATTGCCGATTACATCGGCGATATCAAATTCGAAATCTCACCAAGATCCTTCTATCAGGTGAACCCTTCCCAAACGAAGGTACTCTATGAAAAAACACTCGAATATGCGAACCTCTCTGGAAATGAAACCGTCATTGATGCGTATTGCGGTATCGGAACGATCTCCTTGTTCCTCGCGAAAAAGGCGAAGAAGGTATACGGAGTGGAAATCGTTCCAGAAGCAATAGAGGATGCCCGCAAAAATGCTGGGTTAAATAACATCACCAATGTGGAATTCGAGGTTGGAGAAGCAGAGACAGTCATCCCAAACTGGTACAAGCAAGGCATCACCGCCGACTGCCTCGTCGTCGACCCGCCGCGTAAAGGCTGCGACGAAAACCTTTTGAAAACCATTGCTGCTATGAAGCCTAAGAAGGTAGTCTATGTATCCTGCAATCCGGCTACATTAGCTCGTGACCTAAGGTACTTAGAGGACAATGGATATAAGACGGTTGAGGTTCAGCCGGTGGATATGTTCCCGCAGACGATGCACGTGGAAAATGTCGCTAAGCTTATATTGAAATAAGGCAGCAGCCCTTTTGGGGCGCTGCCTTTTTTATGTTTCCTGTATTGGATTTATGAACGTGTATTGAATTCGGATATGACCTTCAACTGTACAAGCAATTTTCCCAATTAGTGAGTGAAGCAGTTGAGGAGTCAACTCTTTCAGGTTTAAAGGGCTTTCGGTTGTTGGTAAAAGGGGATAGTCATGTTTGAAATCATACTTGTTTTTGCTACTTGTGTACTTGCTTATGGACGACTGGCGGAAAGATTGATTGTACTTCTTTTTTAGAAGGTTGCTTCTATGTATGCTCTGCTTGTTAGTCCCAAAAAGTAAGCCGGGATACGCCCCCTGGCTTTTTTATTTTGAATAATTATGTTGTCTTCTTACAGGTTTACTAGAGGTTTGAATTGGTTTGTAGATGGAAAAATTCGGGATGACGAATATCGGGGAGTGACCACCAACGGCAAACTCTCAAACTCTAATAAATCACCTTATTATGTCGTTTATAAAAGACAAAAATTGGAAAAATATTTAAATTATTGTAATTTTTGTGTTAAGCTAGTTTTGATAAAAATAAATATTAACGAGGTGTAGAGATGTGGGCTAAAAAATTTGTGAGTATGTGTATTTGTACGATGTTTTTGGTTTCCCCGTTAAGTGTTTATGCTGCCGATAGTATTTCATTAAAAGATGAAGTGGAATCTTTTTTGGAGAAGAAAATCAATATTGTTGATGAACTACTTTTGTTGAATGTTGGAAAGGAAATAAGCGAAGATGAATTTTTGGAACAAGTAAACCAGGTTCATATTGATTATGAAGACTATTTGATAACTTTAGAGGATGCTGTTCTATATGAAATAGAGTCTTATGATATCTTAAACGATAAATTGGGTGAGTTGGATCTTAAAGCAGAGTCTTTCTTTTCAGAAGAAGATGAAGAAATGCAAACAACAGCTAAATCCTGGAGATATGGGGATATATTGTATTACGCTGCAGGGAATAAAGTTGGGGTTGGCGAAAAATCATATACTGGTCATACAGCAGTTTTACATACCGTAGATTATCATGTCATTGAAGCATCAAAAACAGTGAAAAATGGCGCTAAAGTCTTTGTCTGGAATAGAAGCAATTTATGGAAAGGGGCAAGCGGGATTAAGCAATATAGAGTTACGACAAAATTAGGAAAGAGTGCTACTGCTGCACAACGTAAAAAGGCTGTAGAGTTTGGGAAAAAACAAGAGGGAGAACCATATAAATTAAGAACCGACATCTGGTCAACAGATGCATGGTATTGTTCTAAATTAACAAATGCTATGTGGAGTCATGCCGGATACGATCTTCGATCTTCTAGGGCATTCAAAATCGATGGTCTATTGGCGGTTATTCCGGCAGATATAGTTGCAGATGCAAATACGAGGTTAAAGAAAAAATGGGGGACAGCGCTTCCTGGGAAAATTTAGAGGGGATATATGAAGAAAATCAACGTCATCTTTTGTTTACTGGCTGTGTTTAGCTTAGCCTTCACATTTATAATATTTACTGAACAGTCAGATGAAGCCGAAAGAATAAAAGTGGAGGGAATTGAGAATTTCCAACCAATTTCTAATGAAGAAGGAAATTACTTATTATTCTATCCTGCTGATATTCGGGTTAATCAAGAGAATTTAATTATAAAAGAAGTTAATAGCACTGGTGAAATCATGCATGAATATGAAGTAATAGACAGTGATTTTAGGAGAATGATTGCTCACCAAAAGCCCAACGACCAGAACAAATTGTATGTTTCACTTTTTGGTGAAGCAACAATTGATAATTATTATTACACCTATGACATAAGTAAGAAGCAATTTGAAAAGATTAATCTATCGTACTTTGATATTGATGTAGGTGTGGACCATATAATGCATTATGGGAATGATATACTATTCCAAACCTTGGTCTCTTACAAAACTGGAGAACAGAATTTAACTGAATCTGGTGAGTTTAACGTATCTATTTCTAATTATACCAATCAAATGAGTTTTGAAACTGAATATGGTCATGTCCCTAAATGGACGCCAATTTTAGAATTCGGTGATAAAATTGTTTATGGAACAAGTGGACAACTGAATGAAAAAGGCAAGTACGAGAATTTTGGAATTGGTGTTCTCTCCATGGAACAACAAACTATTGAGTATAAGACGCCAAAAAAAAATGAAGATCTATCACCGATATATTCAACGGAAAAGAACCTATATATTTTAGATTCACAAGGTAAGATGTATGTATATGATAAAAATTTCAATTATAAAACATATGAGCCATTCTTAAATATCTCTGCAGATTATTATTATAGTGATGATTCGCCTCCTTTGTTTATTGATGAGAACAGAGCGTTAATTTCTATTAGTGATAATGAAACAGGACCTATAATTGGCATGTTGTCATTGGAGCCTACACCCAAATTTAAAAAGCTGGACAAAAATTATATTCAATCAAATAGTATCTACCGCTTTTTATATCAAAATATAAATGAAGAAGAAATATATGTAGTTAAGTCATCTGAAAAGAAAGAAAGCCTATTGGTTTTGGATAACAAAAGTTTCGATTTGATTACAGAGATACCAATAGAAGATGCTCATTTACTTGACTTTGTTGTAAAGAACTAAATAAATCATAATCACTGTAAAAGCAATGAATCTGAGGTACATCGCTTTGTTTTTTAGGGAAGGAGTCTGCTAACAAAAAGCTAACTTTTTTAAAGAGCGCTAATAAATTACTTTAAATTGGAGTTAGGGATGTGACTCTTGAAGTAAACAAAGTGGTGGCTTATATCTATTTCGATATAGTGAAACCTATTACAGTTTGAAACTATCTGGGCGACATGTTATAAAAAATCTAAGTAGTTGCATGATAATTAATTCATAGAAACTCACCATCACCTCATGTGTTGTCAATTACACTCCACGCATGTGGAGTGTGTCGCGAAGCTTATATTGAAATAAGGCAGTCAGCCCTCTAAAGGGGGCACTGCTTTTTTACGTTTCTTGCAACGGATTCACGAAGTCAATACTTAATCCGAATTTCTCCACCAGTGTTACAAGTGATTTTTTCTATTTAACGTGTAGGAACTGTGGAGATAAGTAATAGAAATGCCCTCGTGGTTTTTAAAATCTTATCTTTCATAAAAGAGTTTCATAGAAATCATTAATCAATAGAGTTTAAGTATTACTTCCTTTCTACTTGTCTATACTGATAAAAATAGATTAGGAGAGTAATAGGATGATACTATCTGAAGCGTGGGATTTATATAAAGCTGATAAACAAATCCAAGGATATTCATCTCAGACCTTAAAAGCCTATAATATTCAATTGAATTTGTTAATCCGGAATCTTGGTGATCGATCCCTTGATGAAATAACCACTGATTCATTAAAGCTGTATCTCGGGAATGTTGCTAATCAATTAAAGGCTGCTAGCCTGAGTCATAGGATACGTTTTATAAAATCGCTGTTTAGATGGGCCCAAGATGAAAATGTCCTGAATGGTAACCCAGCCGCAAAAATTAAGGAACCGAAACTAGATATCCGCATACCAAAGTTTTTAACTGAAGTAGAAATTGAGCATTTAAGAGAAGCTTGTCATACAACATTAGAAAATGCATTGTTCGAGTTTATGTATTCAACCGGTTGTCGAATTGGGGAAGCCGTTAATTTGAATCGACAATCCATTGATTTTTCTAATCAGTCCGTAATTGTCTTAGGTAAGGGAAATAAAGAAAGAGAAGTTTACTTTAATACTAGGTGTGATATCTGGTTGAAGAGGTACCTGGATGAGAGAACAGATGATCAAGAAGCTTTATTTGTAACCGTACGTGCTCCCCATCGGATGAGCATATCCCAAATGAGGTATATTATAAAACAGATATCGAAAAAATCCGGCATCAATAAAAGTATTCACCCTCATCAGTTGAGGCATAGTTATGCCACTACTTTATTGAATAATGGGGCTCCTTTAGAAGTCATTCAAAACTTGATGGGACACGAGAAAAGCGAAACAACTAAAATGTACGCTTATTTAAGTGGTACACTGCGACGTGAACTATATAAAAAATTTTTTTGATACGAGGAAGGTTGTCGGATATCGACAACCTTTTGCTTTCTTACAAACAGGAAAAAGAACTATAGTTGTCTTTTTAGCAGAGTGTATGATTGACTAAGGGATTCTCTCTAGAGAAAGCTTGCTTATTTTATATGATATTTCTTTATTAGTTTCTTTGCTTCCTCAATACCATCATCAGTTAGATAAACAGATTTTGAACGCTTACTATCAAGAATGAGATTGTTTTTCGATAATTCATTTAGGGATTCAAAGGGGTATCCCTTCCAGCTTCTTTGAGCTTCACCTAATCCATAATCATCTTTAAAAGAAGTTAAATACAACAATAATAGAGTTAATTCATCAATTTGATCTTTCATATAATTGATTCCTCTCTTTTTTTAGAGTTAACCAAAGCTTACTTTTATTTTATATAAAAGAAACGGAGCAGATTAGTTGAACAGGAAACTGTATTTTTATGTTAGAGTGTCACTGCCGGAGTTAAAATACTCAATAACACCGATTTAAAATTCCTCACTAATCACGGATAATCGACGTATCACTACAAAAGAGAGGGATCGTCGATGTTGAAAATGGGGGATTTTATAATGATTCGAGAACTTTATCAAAAAGGATGGACATTATCAGCTATTTCAGAGGAAACAGGATTCGACCGAAAAACCATTCGAAAATATATTCATTCTGAAGAAACACCTTCTTCAAAATCGAGAATGAAACGGAAAAGCAAGTTAGATCCCTATAAGGCGTATCTCTTACAAAGAATTCAGGAAGGAACCACAAATTGCGTGGTCTTGCTTGAAGAAATTACAGCAATGGGGTATGAGGGGAAGAGTACAATTTTACGAGATTTTGTGCAGCCCTTCCGGGCACAACCAAAGAAACAGGCCACTAGGCGATTTGAGACACCTCCTGGGAAGCAAGCTCAAATGGATTGGGCGGAAGTCGGTGAAGTAGTGATGGATGGTCATCCACAAAAGGTTTATGCCTTTCTCATGATTCTGGGGTATTCCAGGATGAAGTATATTGAGTTTACGACAGATATGAAGCTCGAAACATTGATGAAATGTCACATGAATGCCTTCTCCTATTTTAACGGCATTCCGAATCAGATTCTCTATGATAATATGAAAACCGTCGTGACAAAGCACAGTCCAACAGAGATTCGTTTTAATCGTACGTTTGAAGATTTTTTAGCCTACTATGGGGTCGTCCCGAAAGCTTGTAAACCCTACCGCCCACAGACGAAAGGAAAAGTAGAAAGAACGGTGGATTACCTAAAGAAAAATTTCTTTCAACGAAAACATGAACCTACGCTGGAAGCATGGAATCATGACATACAGATATGGTTGGACAAAACAGCTAATAAAAAGAAAAATGAAACGACACAAGAACCGCCGGTTCAGCGTTGGCAAACGGAACAGCCACAGCTTCAAGCCTGGGGAATAAAGCCGTTATTCCCAACAAGCCATTGGGAAGTGCGGGAGGTAAGCAGAGATTGCTTTGTCTCTTACTTAGGAAAGAAATACTCTGTCCCTTTTCGGTATGCCGGTCAGAAAGTTAAGTTGAAAGTGACATTGGACAAACAGTTGGAAATATACGATGCACAAGACCGCATTGCCCAACATCCCATTATGACAGGAAAAGCACATATGCATATTCAGTTGGAGCACTATGAGAAGTCAGAAGAACAACAAAAAGAGCAGAAACAACAGAACTCCCCTGGTTTGCCGACCCCGGATTTCTGTCCTTCTACTCCACAGGTGGAAGCTCGATCTCTAGCCACCTACGCCGCACTCGAGGGGAATGAATCAGAATGAAATCCAGCCTTGAAGAACGACTCATCCAGTTGGGCTGGCATGACACAGCCAGTCAATTGGATGATCTGGTAGAGAATGCTTCTACCCATAATGTATCATATTTTGATTTTCTGCACACGGTTGTTTTACAGGAATGGGAACGTCGAGAATCAGCTAAATTAGAAAATCGAATCAAGCGCGCCAAACTTCCTTATACCAAAACCATTCATGACTTTGATTTTACGTTTCAGCCAAGCATCAATGAGCAACGTGTAAAGGAAACCCTTACCTGCCGGTTTATTGCCAATGGAGAGAATCGTCTTCTTTTAGGGCCACCTGGTGTAGGGAAAACCCATCTCGCCCTCTCTTTTGCCTTAGAAGCTCTGGCAAAGGGACATACCGCCTTGTTTTTGACGGCTGACCAAATGGTGGCAGAATGCCGTAAGGCAGAAACAAAAGGAAGCATTCCTAAATTGGCACAAAAATGGAGCCGTCCAGATTTATTGATTATTGATGAGGTGGGATACTTTCCTTTTGACGAGTTGACGGCAAATGTCTTTTTTCAAGTGGTATCCAAGCGATATGAACATGGAGCGATGATTTTGACCTCGAACAAATCATATATAGAATGGGGCAAAGTGTTTGGGGATGATGTCTTAGCGACTGCCATCTTAGATCGACTCCTTCATCATGCGGTTACCTTCAATATCAAAGGAGATTCGTATCGTTTGAAGGAAAAGAAAAAGGCTGGGATTTATCCAGCAGCGTTATCGAAGTAACGGCATCAGTGGGGAATTTTATTCCGGTGATAGTGGGGAAAACTAAAACGGTATTGACATTAGAGTATTAATCGGGATGTATTTTTTTGAAAACTCATTCTATTTATTTATCCTTATTGTTATAATGCATTTGATTACTCTTGTAAATATAGTTTTATTTGAAGGAGAATGGAATGGAGTAGCCATACTTCTTTCTAATATTCTGTTTCTAATTGCCTGTGTTTATTTTGGAATAGAACGTCGTGCAAATAAAACAAAGTGACCTTACGAGCATTAGGTCACTTTGTTTTGTTATAAAAAGAATTAGATACTGTTAATGTATGCTTTTACTGTTGTTCTTCCACTAACGGGCAGTTTAGCGGAAGAAGGATTTAGTATACTTTAAAAAATATATATAAGAATCTTTATATTTAGGAGAGCTAATTATATGGGGGTCAAAATGATGAATAAACTTATATTAGGAATAATGATGACTGTATCTATATTCTATTTATCGGGTTGTTTTGATTCTGAAACTAAAACCTCCGTTAAGAAACATCCAGATGCAAAAGAGGTATTAAGTCTGAATGAAAATGCAAATATTCTCCAATGGGAAGGATTAATATATGAGACTGATATTGAATGGGTAAATGAATTAGAACTTATCAAAAAAGAGTCGGTTGGCGAGATTACTGAATTATTTACAAACGGAGACGCTAAATTATTTAAAGACGGTATGGCAAACAAATTACCAATAGGAGCAAAAATTTATTCAACAAACATAAATGGCATTTTAATTGTTGAATACAACGGCGAAGAAAAGTATTATTTAGCTTTAGTCGAAGGGTAATAGGCCATCTCATAAGGAAAATCATATTTGTGAAATTATGTACTTAAACTATCGGGCAGTTTAGCGGAAGAAAGATTAATGGCCTTTTTGTTGAACTATTCAAGTAGTAACGCAACAGATTTTAGAACATTTAAACAGCTATTCTTAGTGGATTTGAAGGATGGTTTTCATTATATAGCTAACTTAAATAGTTTACTGGAGGCAAAAGTATGACGGGGACGGAGTTTTATGCTTATCACATTGTTACTAATAAAGAAATGAATATCGGACAGATCATTAACTTTGATAGGAACCAAAAAAATACCTTATATCGTTTCTTTTTTGAAAGAGAAATATTTAATTCTAAAGACGAAGACATTATCCAAATTTTATACAGTCATTTCTCAAATGATGGACTGCACTTGAATAAAGAGGATGCCAAGATAGTTGCAGATTATACGGATCAAACAATTAGAGCTATCAGAGAAGTGATAACAGAGCTGGTTAGGGTGCAAGAATATCCTGATTATCCGTCAAGATTATCTTGCTTATACGCAGCGAAAAGCTATGAAGAAGCTCTGAAGTGGAAAGAATTATTTGATACTTACAATCGAAAAGTTATTCAGATTGTAAAACTACGAGTAATAGGAAATTATTTTGAGGGTGATGGAGACCTTTTGCCAAAAGCAGATGGAGTTTCTTTTTCTAGAAAAATTGAACAAGCCAAAGAATATTGGAAAGGTAATGTAAAAAATGAGCTTCCTGAACTACTGATTAACGGAAAAATTGAAGTTGTGGAAATTATACACGACTACGTAATTGAGTAGATATAGCAAGAGAAATTTGGGGGGATTTTCTCTCAAATCAAAGCTGTCAAATTGATGGTCTTTTCTTTTACCGCTAAAGGGGCAGTTTAGTTGAATAAGGATTACCAAGTTATTATGCGAATTGATATGTAGGGGGGATTTTATTATGAATACATTTGTTTATATGGTAAGGCACGCTGAATCACCTAAAGAAGGAAATGAAAGAACAAGAGGGTTGACTGAAAAAGGTAATTCAGATGTCAAACGAGTGACTGACATTTTGAAAGAAGAAGAAATTAATATTGTTGTTTCAAGTCCATATATACGCTCAATTTCAACTGTAGAACCACTAGCTCGACATATAGGAGAGGAAGTTTTAATTTTTGAAGATTTAAAAGAGAGGAAATTCTACTCGGAAAACAACCGGGTATCAGATAAAGAACTGTTTCCACTTTTAGAAAAGTCATTTTCCGAATCCAATTTCGCTTTAGTTGGAGGAGAGTCAAATGATGATTGCCAAAATAGAGCTATAAAAGTCCTAAATGAATTATTAGAAACTTTTAGAGGTGAAAAAATGGTGATAGGTACTCACGGAATTGTTATGACCCTAATGATGAGATATTTCGATAGCACCTATAACTTGGATTTTTTACATAGCACCTCAAAACCTGATATTTATAGAATGGAATTCAATGAACAAAAATTAGTGAATGTACAAAGACTATGGGTGTAAATATGGACGATAACAGATGAAAATAAACTGAGACAATGTTCCAAAAGGGATTTTTGCCCTTTTATATTGAACGTCTTATTGTAGTAAAGGGCAGTTTAGCGGAAGAAGGATTTAAAAGAGGATTGAAGAATATTTTAACGAGGGTTAAAGTCCTTATCTAAGCAATGATAAAGAGCAAAGGGGCGGAGTATATGAGTTTGTATTCCCAAATCTATTCTAGTGTGTTTAAAAGAAACTTTATGTTAGTCATAATGGCATCATTTTTATTAGTTATCACCTTCTTTTTATGGGCAGGAGTTCCAGTCTTTATAATCGGAAGTTTTGTATCGGAATTAACTTCTAATTTGGCAATAATTCATTTTAGCATTTCAATTTCAGGTGGTTTTCTATTTTCTTTATATTTTGTTCCAATTAACCTAAAAGTCGCCGAGCATATTGCTAGTATAAAAAATCATAATGTAATGATTTATTTTATAGGTATAGAAATTATATGGGTTTTAGTTTGTTCATTGATTTTTACAATAATTTTTAATATTGCTACTCAACTTTAGGGGTATTTATCCAAGAATGATTAATGCCTTTTTGAGATGAATTTCTTATAGAAGAAACGGGCAGGTTTGTTCAAGAAGGTTATAGGTGATTTCAATCACTATGTTTATATAAAAGATTATTCTCTGAAGAATTATTCTTCAGAGAATAATCCTGAGCATTAATTTAGGAAGGACTAATGCCTTTTTGTGTTGAATTTCTTATTGTACAAAAGGGCAAATAGTTGAAGAAGGAGAATCGAATATACATCTAGAATAAACTGAGATAAGATTACTATATTTTATGCTTTTGGAGGTTTAATAATAAAATGGTTTATAGATGGGTTGTTTTACTCCTTGTTTTTTTAATGTTAGTCGGATGTAGTAAGGTGCTGGAAACTGATATTCAAAAATCAATTTCACCTTCACAAGCAAAAGAATTGGTTATAAAGAAGCATCATAAAGATACTATTATCATAACTAATGTTGAGATAGTTGATAATGAGTACATTATCAACTGGAAAAATACTGATCCAAAAAGTAAGCGTCCTTCAGGTTCAGATAGAGTGACAGAGGAAGGAGTGGAAACAGTTACAAAAGTGACAGTTGTTAATTGATGGTATTGATCGGTGTTAATCCAAGAAGGATTAATGCCTTTTTGTGTTGAACTTCTTATTGTAGAAACGGGCAGGTTAGTTGAATAAGAAATAGACTTTTGGTTAAATGTGGTATAAAATTACCTTAGAGGGAACATATGTTCTTTTGGTGATATTAAATAAACTATAAAATTTAAGATTGGAGTGTTATTAATGCAAACAAAAAAAGTTTTTCTATATGTATTTAATACAATGTCGGACTGGGAATATGGATATTTAATTGCTGAACTAAACTCAGGAAGATATTTTAAAAAAGATTTATTACCTTTAAAAGTAATTACAGTAGGAGCTAATAAAGAAATGATTACTACTATGGGAGGACTGAGTATAAAACCAGATATTTCTCTTGATGAATGTACTCTTGAGAGTAAAGATCTATTAATTTTACCAGGAGGGACTACTTGGAATGAAGAAATTCATCAACCTATCTTGGAAAGGGTTGGCCAAGCTTTAAAGATTGGCACTATTGTTGCTGCAATTTGTGGTGCAATTGAGGCACTTGCGAATATGGGATACTTAGATACTAGAAAGCATACAAGTAATAATTTAGAATATACTAAAATGGTATGTCCTCACTATAAAGGAGAGAAGTTATATGAGGTGGGATCTGTGGTATCTGATGCGAATTTAGTTACTGCATCAGGAATAGCTCCACTGGAATTTGCGATGGAGGTACTGAAAAAATTAGATGTATTTGCACCAGTAACATTAAATTCTTGGTATAGCCTAAATAAGACTCATAAACCTGAATACTTCTTCCAGTTAATGAACTCAATGAATAAATGAGTTAAAATCAAATGGCAATTTTATTTTCAAAATAATCTCCATACTCTGTACGATGTCAAAGTATAATTTTAATACATAATCAAAGTTTTTAGATAAGTAACAGAGGTTGTTGCTATTTGAACCTGTCAGGGTGTTGATCCAAGAAGGATTAATGCCTTTTTTGTTGAATTTCTTATTGTAGAAACGGGGCAGTGCGACAAGTTTCGTTATAAGCACTATAGTGCGAAGGACGAGGAATTTCTACAGAACTTCTAACTTTATAACCGAGGATAGGAATGACAAAACCACGTATTTTGAAACTATCCCATTGATACTCCTGCATGCGTCATAATAGACAGATTATGGGGTGTGAAGCTCAGGTGAAGTCGGCAGAACAAAGGCTAAAGCCGTTCCTTTCAGGATAAAGGTATGCCAATGGATATGCCGGATGGCTGAAAAACTAAATAAGGTGAGAATTTTCTTACACAAAGAACGGACGAACTTCCGAATGTACAGGTCTAGAGTTTCGAACAATAGGAAACTATTGTACCACCCTTACGGTGGTGTGAGTGATGTGGAGTAAAAATTGCCCCTCTGAAACACGTTATA